>NZ_JBHWUI010000005.1:0-106872 GCF_042737525.1 Kitasatospora sp. NPDC059973
CCTCCGAGCAGATCGCTCGGAGGGCGCCCCTCTCGGTGTCCCAGGCTGTCGGCCGGTCAGTGCGGGCCGGTCAGTGCGGGTCGGTCAGTGCCGGCCGCCGTTCCCATTCCCGTTGCCATTGCCATTGCCGTTCCCGCCGCCGATGATCCCCGGCGGGAAGGTGAAGCCGCCGCCGATCATCCCGCCGGCGTTGGTGGCGCCGCCGGGGTTGCCGCCCGGCTGGCCGCCGGGGTTCCCGCCCGGGGTGCCGCCACCGGCCGCGGCGGCGTCGCCCGCCGGCGGCGTGGCCGGCGCGGTCGCGTTCGGGTCGGGCTTGGGCGCCGGGTCCGGGATGTTGATGGTCTGGATCTGGTCCTTCGGCGAGCCCTTGAGCGCCTGGTTCATCGCCAGCTGCCAGATCGGGCCGGGGCCGTCGGCACCGAAGACCTCGGGGAAGTACTTGCCGCCGATGGTGATGTTCTTCATCTTCACGCCGCCGGCCGGGCCGCCGAGCCAGACCGAGGTGGCGAGGGACGGGGTGTAGCCGCTGAACCAGGCGGCCTTCTTCTCGTCGGTGGTACCGGTCTTGCCGGCGATCTGCCGGCCGTCCTCCAGGCCGAGGGCGGCCGCGGTGCCCTTCTCGGTCACGTTGAGCAGGACGGTGTTGAGGGCGTCCGCGGTCTGCTCGGAGAAGGCCTGGCTGCAGGTGGACTGCGGGACCTTGACGTCCTTGCCGTCGACCGTGCTGATCTTGTTGATCGCGATCGGGGTGCAGTACTTGCCGCGCGCGGCGAAGGTCGCGTAGACGTTCGCCATGGTCAGCGGCGAGAGCTCCTGGGTGCCGAGGACCATCGAGGGCACCTCCTGGAACGCGTCGCCCTTCGCGGACTGGGTGATGCCGAGCTTGTTGGCCATCTGCTTCATCGCGCAGAGGCCGACCTGCTGCTCCATCTGCACGAAGTAGGTGTTCACCGACAGTGCCATGGCCTGCTTGAGCTCGTACGGGCCGACCTCGGAGGTGGACTCGTTCTTCACCGTCGCCTTGGGCTTGTCGGTGTTCTTCCAGGTGCCCGCGCAGGTGGACATCGACGGGTAGTCGATCTTGTTCTCGGACGGGAACGGCTGGGTGGGGGACATCCCCGACTCCAGCGCGGCCGCGGCCAGGATCGGCTTGAAGGTCGATCCGGTCTGGAAGCCGTTGCCGCCGCCCATCGCCGCGTCGACGTTGAGGTTGACGACGGTCTGGTTCTTGTTCGGGTCCAGGCCGTAGGGGCGGGTCTGGGCCATCGCCAGGATCTTGCCGCTGCCCGGCTCCATCATGGTCGCGGCGGCCGACACCGAGTCGGTGACCTTGACCTTGGAGGTCACCGCGTTCTGGGCGGCGGCCTGCTTGTCCGGGTCCAGGGTGGTGTAGATGTTCAGGCCGCCCTGGTCCCAGAACTTCTTCCGGTCCGCGACGCTCTTGCCGAACGCCGGGTCCTGCTTGACCACGTGCCGGACGTAGTCGCAGAAGAAGCCCATGCCCGCCTGGGCGGTGATGCAGCCGTTCTGCGGGTCCTTGTACTTCAGGCCCAGCGGCGCGGCCTTGGCCTCCTTGGCCTGGTCCGCGGTGATGTGCTTGTTCTCGACCATCTTGTCGAGCACCACGTTCCGGCGTTTCACCGTGTTCTCGGGGTAGCGCACCGGGTCGTACTGCGACGGGTTCTGCACCATGCCGGCCAGCGTGGCGGCCTCGGCGACGGTGAGGTCCTTGTTGTTCTTGCTGAAGTAGCGCTGGGCCGCGGCCTCGACCCCGTAGGCCTGGTGGCCGTAGAAGGTGATGTTGAGGTAGTTGGTGAGGATCTGGTCCTTGGTCAGGTCCTCCTCCAACTTGATCGCGACCTTCAGCTCCTGGACCTTGCGCCCGAGCGTCTTGCGCTGTGCGTCGAGCACGGCGGCCTGGTCGTCGCCGGCCTTCTCCACGTTGACGTTCTTCACGTACTGCTGGGTCAGCGTCGAGGCGCCCTGGGAGGCGGTGCCGCTCTCCGCGTTCTTGCTGACCGCGCGCAGCACGCCCTTGAGGTCGACGGCGCCGTGCTCGTAGAAGCGCGCGTCCTCGATGTCGACCTGCGCCTGGCGCATGTAGGGGGACATCTGGTCCGCCGTGAGCACCGTGCGGTCGCGCTCGTAGACCTTGGCGATCAGCCCGCCCTTGGCGTCGAAGATCTGCGTGGCCTGCGTCAGCGGCGGGGTCTTGAAGTCGTCGGGGATGTCGTCGAAGCTCTCCGCCGTGCTCTTGGCGGTCAGCCCGAGCGCGCCGACGGCGGGCAGGGCCATGCCGGCCAGCAGTACTCCGGAGAGCACGCTGACCCCCAGGAACTTCACTCCGTGTCCCGCGAAGTCGAGCGGTGACCCGCGGCGCCGGCCGCTCGGAGCTCCGGGGTTGCCTGGGGGCTGGGGTGCCTGGGGGCGCTTCGGTGCCATGGGGAGAACCCTACGTCGCCGAATCCCGTACATAGGGGCAGGTGTTCGCCTAGGCTTGTCACAAGCTTGCGACAGCTTCGGTGCGTCAGCGTCACTCACTCTTGTGAGTGATGAGGATTGCCCGAATTGCCCCTCTATGGCCGGTTTTTGAGGCAGCTGTTGGCAGCTGTCCACCCCCTTTTGGTGGCTCTCCGTAACGGCTCGCGTGGCGAGAGTTCCCCCGGGTTTCTTGGCAAGGCTTGCGACCTGCGATCACTCCAACGAGTGAGCTGACCGATACCCATAGTCCGATCGGGTCATTCGAGATTGAGCCCGAAGGGGCTGTTGCAAGCTGTCGTTCTTCCGTAACGTCCTCAACTGGCAACGGTGAATATGCCGTTGCCGCCGTGGGGGAGCCTCGATTCGGGAGAGGACGGCGCCGGCATGGGCTGGGTAGACGACTGGAGTGCGCAGGCCGCCTGCCGCACTAGTGATCCGGACGAACTGTTCGTCCAGGGGGCGGCGCAGAACCGCGCCAAGGCGGTGTGCAGCGGGTGTCCCGTTCGCACGGAGTGCCTGGCGGACGCACTGGACAACCGGGTGGAGTTCGGGGTCTGGGGCGGGATGACGGAGCGCGAGCGGCGGGCGCTGCTGCGCCGGCGGCCGACCGTGATGTCGTGGCGGCGGCTGCTGGAGACGGCCCGCACCGAGTACGAGGAGTCCCTCGCCACCGGTGTGATACTGACGGACTACGCCCAGGCGGGCTGAGCGACCTACCCGGCGCTGAGCGACCTACCCGGCGCTGAGCGACCTACCCGGCGCTGAGCGACCTATCCGGCGCTGAGTGGCCGGCACGGTGCTGAGCGGCCCGCACGGCCGGGTGCGGAGCCGGCGCCCCACGGGGGCCGGCAGGTCACGGAGCCGACGGGCGCGACAGCCACCCGACGGCGGTTCACGAGCTGGACGGCAACGGTCCGGGAGCGACGCCACGGGGGAGCGGCGTCGCGGGGGCCGGTGCCGGAGCGCTACACGGCGCCGCTGAGGCGGTCGCCGATCGCGCGCAGCCCGTCCAGGTCGTGCACGTCCCCGGGCAGCGCGGCGACCTCGACGATCGGCACGTCCGGGTAGACCGAGACGAAGCGGTCACGGGTGCGGCGCTCCCGCGACATGATCTGCATCCGCTCGGCGTGCAGTCGCAGCAGTCCGGCCGCGAGCAGCTCCGCCTCGGGTGACGTGTGCTCCGAGCCGTTCTCCTCCAGGGCCTCGGCCGCCGCCAGCGCACGTTCGGCGGTGAGCTGCGGGGCGCCCGTGCGGTGCACCCGGTTGAGGACCAGCCCGGCCAGCGGCATCCGGTCGGCGGCCAGCCGGTCGACGAAGTAGGCCGCCTCGCGCAGCGCGTCCCGCTCCGGCGCGGCCACCACCAGGAACGCCGTCCCCGGCGCCTTGAGCAGCTGGTACGTCCGGTCGGCGCGCTCGCGGAAGCCGCCGAACATCGAGTCCATCGCACTGACGAAGGTCTGTACGTCGGTCAGCAGCTGGGCGCCGAAGATCTTGCCCAGGGTGCCGGTGAGCAGGCCCATCCCGACGTTGAGGAACTTCATCGCGCTGCGCCCGCCGACCTTGGCCGGGGCGGTCAGGATCCGGATCACCTTGCCGTCGAGGAAGGACCCGAGCCGGTTCGGCGCGTCCAGGAAGTCCAGCGCGGAGCGGGACGGCGGGGTGTCGACGATGATGAGGTCCCACTCCTCGGCAGCGCGGAGCTGGCCGAGCTTCTCCATCGCCATGTACTCCTGCGTACCCGCGAAGCCGGCCGACAGGGACTGGTAGAACGGGTTCTCCATGATCGCCCGGGCCCGCTCGGGCTCGGCGTGGGCCAGCACGACCTCGTCGAAGGTCCGCTTCATGTCGAGCATCATGGCCTGGAGTTCGCCCTCGCCCGTGACGCCCTTGACGACGCGGGGGGTGTTGTCCAGCTCGGTCAGGCCCATCGATTGGGCCAGCCGGCGGGCCGGGTCGATGGTCAGCACGACGACCTTGCGGCCGCGCTCGGCCGCCCGCAGTCCGAGCGCCGCGGCGGTGGTGGTCTTGCCGACGCCGCCCGAGCCGCAGCAGACGATGATCCTGGTCCCCGGGTCGTCGATCAGCCGGTCCATGTCGAGGTGGCTGCCCCGCTCGGTGCCGGTGTCCTGCCCGCTGCCCGCGCCCTGCTTGTCACCCACGCTCTGCCCGTCCTGCCCGTCCTGCCCGCCGTTCCCGCTCGCACCGCCGCTCGCACCGCCGCTCGCGCTCCCGCTCGCGCTCCCGCTCGCGCTCCCGCTCACGCCGCCCCCTGACGCTTCAGTTCGCCCGCCAGCCGGTACAGCCCGGCGAGGTCCACACCCTCGCCCAGCAGCGGGAGTTCGTAGCTCGGGAGCTTCAGCTGCTGCAGGTCGGCGCGCTGCTCGCGCTCCAGCTCCACCCGCTCGGCGTGCTCCCGGGCCTGTTCCAGCAGCGGGTCGAGCAGCGGGTCGACCGCCGCCCGGACGGTGTCCGGCTTGCGCGAGCGCCCGCCGAGGCCCGCCTCGCCGAGGGCCAGCGCGACCTCCTCGCGGTGGTCCCCGTCCACCGCGGCCACGGCCGCCGCGTCCAGCACCGGCGGCCGGACCATGTTCACCATCACCCCGCCGACCGGGAGGCCGGCCTCGCGCAGCTCGGTGAAGCCGTCGACGGTCTCCTGCACCGGCATCTCCTCCAGCAGGGTGACCAGGTGCACTGCGGTCTCCGGCGACTTCAGCACCCGCATCACGGCCTGCGCCTGGGTGTGGATCGGCCCGAACCGGGCCAGCCCGGCGACCTCGGAGTTCACGTTCAGGAAGCGGGTGAGCCGGCCGGTCGGCGGCGCGTCCATCACCACCGCGTCGTACGTGCGGCGCCCGTCCGGTGCCTTGCGCCGGGCCGCCTCGCAGGCCTTGCCGGTGAGCAGCACGTCCCGGACGCCGGGGGCGACGGTGGTGGCGAAGTCGACGAAGCCGACCTTCTGGAGCGCCTTCCCGGCCCGTCCGAGCTTGTAGAACATGTCGAGGTACTCCAGCAGCGCCTGCTCGGTGTCGATGGCCAGCGCGTACACCTCGCCGCTGCCGGACCCGGCGCCGCCCCTGCCGGGCAGCCCCAGCTGGGCGCGCGTGACGGACGCGATCCGGCGTTCCTCGTACGGCAGTGCGGCGATCCCGAACAGTTCGGCGATCCCCTGCCGGCCCTCCACTTCGATCAGCAGCGTCCGCCGCCCCTCGGCCGCGAGGGCCAGCGCCAACGCCGCGGCGAGGCTGGTCTTCCCGGTGCCGCCCTTGCCGCTGACCACGTGCAGCCGGACGCCCTCCCAGTCGGGATCACGCCGGGCCGCCTGGCCGGGGGTGCGTGCCACGCTCCGTCTCCGTCCGTCTCCGAGGGCCGAGGGGCCGTTCCGAGGGCCGCCACCGCGCAGGTGCCCTCCCGCGAGGGTAACCAGGGACCGCGCCGGATGCCGGGAGCATCGGGGAGGCCGGGCCTGAATCATGCCCGGATTGTGGGCCACCTCACACGCCGGTCCGCAGGCCGCCCCGTTCGCCCCCGCCGCTCGTCTAGAGTCTGGCCATGACCAAGTGGGAATACATGACGGCGCCCCTGCTCGTGCACGCCACCAAGCAGATCCTGGACAACTTCGGCGAGGACGGCTGGGAGCTCGTCCAGGTCGTGCCCGGCCCGAACCCGGAGCAGCTGGTGGCCTACTTCAAGCGGGAGAAGAACGCATGAGCAAGGTCGAGGAGAAGCTCGCCGAGCTCGGTCTGACCCTGCCGCCGGTGGCCGCGCCGGTCGCCGCCTACGTGCCGGCCCTGCGCTCGGGCGAGTTCGTCTTCACCTCCGGCCAGCTGCCGATGGTGGGCGGCAAGCTGCCGACCACCGGCAAGGTCGGCGCCGAGGTCACTCCGGAGGAGGCCAAGGAGCTCGCGCAGATCTGCGCGCTCAACGCGCTGGCCGCGGTGAAGTCGGTGGTCGGTGACCTGGACCTGATCGAGCGGGTCGTGAAGGTGGTCGGCTTCGTCGCCTCCGCCACCGACTTCACCGGCCAGCCCGGCGTCATCAACGGCGCCAGCGAGCTGCTCGGCCAGGTGCTCGGCGAGGCCGGTGTGCACGCCCGCAGCGCGGTCGGCGTCACCGTCCTGCCGCTGGACGCCCCGGTCGAGGTCGAGCTGCAGGTCCGGGTCAAGGCCTGAGACCGATCACGAGGGTGGGGTCGGCCCTGTCCAACCCCGCCCTCGTGCGCTTAGCATCCGGGCATGGACCAGCGAGCAACGACGCTCCCGATGCCGCCCGGCTGGCCTGCCCGGATCCGGGCGGTCGAGTCCGGCGAGGTGATCCCGCCGGAGCCCCGGCCCTCCGCCACCGTGGTGCTGCTGAGGGACACGGCGACCGGGCCGGAGGCCTATCTGCTGCGCAGGCGCAGCTCGATGGCGTTCGCGGCGGGCATGTACGCCTATCCGGGTGGCGGGGTGGACCCGCGCGACGCCGAGGCCGAGCTCGGCTGGGCCGGGCCCGGCCCGCAGGAGTGGGCCGAGCGGCTCGGTGTGGACGCCCGGACCGCGCAGGCGGTGGTCTGCGCCGCCGTCCGCGAGACGTTCGAGGAGGCCGGCGTCCTGCTGGCCGGCCCGGACGCCGACAGCACCGCCGAACCCCGGGACTGGAGCGCGGAGCGCGCCGCCCTGGAGGCCCACGAGCTCTCCTTCGCCGACTTCCTCCGTGAGCACGGCCTGCTGCTCCGCAGCGACCTACTGGCCGGCTGGGCCCGCTGGGTCACCCCGGCGTTCGAGGAGCGCCGGTACGACACCTGGTTCTTCGTCGCGGCCCTGCCGCCCGGTCAGCGGGCCGCGCTGGAGGTCGGCGAGGCCGACCGGGTCGCCTGGCTCTCTCCGGCCGAGGCCGTCCGGGGCCACGAGGACGGCGTGTTCGGGATGCTGCCGCCCACCGTGACCGTGCTGCGGGAGCTGCTGCCGGTGCGCAGCGCCGCGCAGGCGCTGGAGGCCGCGGCGGGGCGTTCGCTGCACCCGATCCTCGGCACCGCCGAGGTCCGGGGGGATCGAATGACGGTTCGATGGTCGGGGTATGAAGAGCTGACCATCGATGGAGACTTTCCCGAAGACCGCTGACGACCCGGCCTCGGGGCACCCGGGGCCCGGCCCCCGGCCTCCCGAACCTCCGAGCCGATGAACCGATGAACCGATACATCCGATGAACCGACACCGCCCGAGGAAGGATCGACGCCCGATGACCCACAACGACGTGGCTCGCCGGACGGCGCGCGCGATGCCCGCCCGCAGCCTGACCCCCCGCCCGCTCGCCTGCGAGGGCGCAGTCGTCGACGGCATACCAGGGCTGCGCGCCCTCGTCCGGGCACTGCCCGGACGCGTGCTCGACCGGACCTGCGAGGGCGGCCGACTCGGCGGGAGCGGCCGGTGAGCGGAATCCTCCCGGGTGACCCCGCCGCCGGCATCGGCGGCGAGGCCACCCCCCGGGCAGTCTGCGTGCTGGCGCCCAACCCGTCGCCGATGACGCTGGACGGCACCAACACCTGGCTGCTCTCCGAGCCCGGCTCGGACCTCGCGGTGGTCGTCGACCCGGGCCCGCTGCACGAGGGGCACCTGCGCCGGGTGATCGACACCGTGGAGCAGCAGGGCAAGCGCGTCGCGCTCACCCTGCTCACCCACGGCCACGCCGACCACTCCGAGGGCGCCGCGCGGTTCGCCGAGCTGACCGGTACCGACGTCCGCGCCCTGGACCCGGCGTACCGGCTCGGCTCCGAGGGCCTGACGCACGGCCAGCGGCTGGAGGTCGGCGGCCTCGACCTG
This sequence comes from Kitasatospora sp. NPDC059973, assembly GCF_042737525.1. Lineage (NCBI taxonomy): Bacteria > Bacillati > Actinomycetota > Actinomycetes > Kitasatosporales > Streptomycetaceae > Kitasatospora > Kitasatospora sp. NPDC059973. The sequence continues at coordinate 8,280 of NZ_JBHWUI010000005.1, forward strand.
CGGGTGGTCGCCACCCCCGGGCACACCTCGGACTCGCTGACCTTCCACCTGCCGGCCGACGGCGCGGTCCTCACCGGCGACACCGTCCTCGGCCGGGGCACCACGATGGTGGCCCACCCCGACGGCAGGCTCGGCGACTACCTGGACTCGCTGCGCCACCTGCAGAACATGGCGACCGAGCACGGCGTGCGCACGGTGCTGCCCGGCCACGGGCCGGTGCTCGCGGACGCGCTCGGCGCCGTCGAGTACTACCTGGCGCACCGGGCCGGGCGGCTCGCCCAGGTGGAGACCGCGGTCGAGGCCGGCTGCCGGACGGCGGACGAGGTGGTGGCCCGGGTCTACGCGGACGTGGACCGCGCGCTCTGGCCCGCGGCCGAGCTGTCGGTCCGGGCCCAGCTCCAGTACCTGGAGGACCACGGGCTGATCTGACCGCCGGCCGGGCCGACCGCCCGGAGCCGCACCGGACACGCGCGAGGGCCCGTCCACCGCATCGGTGGACGGGCCCTCGTCGTCGGTGGGACCGACGGCGCGCCGGGCGGGCCGGAGCGGAGGCTCCGGCCGGCCGGGTCAGCGCGAGCGGCGGGAGAGCCGCTCGACGTCCATCAGGACCACGGCGCGGGCCTCCAGCTTCAGCCAGCCGCGGCCGGCGAAGTCGGCGAGCGCCTTGTTGACCGTCTCGCGGGAGGCGCCGACCAGCTGGGCCAGCTCCTCCTGGGTGAGGTCGTGGGCGACGTGGATGCCCTCGTCGGACTGCACGCCGAAGCGGCGCGAGAGGTCCAGCAGGGCCTTGGCGACGCGCCCGGGCACGTCGGAGAAGACCAGGTCGGACATCACGTCGTTGGTCCGGCGCAGCCGGCGGGCGATGGCGCGCAGGAGTGCGATCGAGACCTCGGGGCGGGCGTGCAGCCAGGGCTGGAGGTCGCCGTGGCCGAGGCCCAGCAGCTTGACCTCGGTCAGCGCGCTCGCGGTGGCGGTGCGCGGGCCCGGGTCGAAGAGCGACAGCTCGCCGATCATCTCGCTGGGGCCGAGGACGGCGAGCATGTTCTCGCGGCCGTCCGGCGAGGCGCGGTGCAGCTTGACCTTGCCCTCGGCGACGACGTACAGCCGGTCGCCCGGGTCGCCCTCGTGGAACAGCGACTCACCGCGGGCGAGGGTCACCTCGGTCATGGAAGCGCGCAGCTCGCCGGCCTGTTCGTCGTCGAGTGCCGCGAAGAGTGCGGCGCGCCGCAGAACGTCGTCCACGTGCTTCCTCCTTCTCGGCCGCCCGGCGATCAAGCCGGTCGGCGCAAGTTCCGTACAGTGCTCTGCATCACCAAGCATGGCGCATGTCGCTCCGATCATATGAGGAGGGGGTGCGCCGAGGTGTGCTGCGCGGGGCCATTCGTACCGCCGGAGCGGCCTGCGGGCGGCACGCGCGGGCGCGCGGGGCGGCGTGGCGGGCGGTGCCGGCGGCGCGTGCGGCCGGTGTCCGGGGCCGGCGCGGTGTTCCCGCGGTGTTCGCAGGTCGGCCGGGGCGCGCGCGGTCCGGTGCGCGGGGGCGCCCGGGACGGGGGCGCCGAGGTCCATGAGGGGGTCGGGGCGGTCGCGGGCCGCCAGGATTCGGCTCCGGCTTAATCAGTGGAGCGCGGGCGGCCGGGGGCGCAGGATCCGGTCCTGACGAGTCCATGAGTCCACGAGTCCACGAGTCCACGGCCCGAAAGACGGTGACCCCGCATGTCCGCCTCCCAGTCCACCGGCACCACCACCCCCGAGCTTCGCGAGCGGGCCCTGCGGCTGCGGGCGCTCGTGGCCGACGGGGTGCTCGTCCTGCCGAACGCGTGGGACGCCGGCAGCGCCGCCGTGATCGCCTCCGCCGGGGCCGCGGCGATCGCCACCACCAGCGGCGGCGTCTCCTGGTCGCTCGGTCGCGGCGACGGCCAGCAGCTCGGCCGGGCGGACATGGCCGAGGCCGCCCGCCGGATCGCCTCCGTCGTCGACCTGCCGGTCACGGTCGATGCCGAGGGCGGCTACGGGGCGGCCCCCGCCGAGGTGGCCGAAACCGTGCGGGCGCTGGTCGGGGCCGGCGCGGCCGGGGTCAACCTGGAGGACTCGGCGGCGGCCGGCGGCCCGCTCTTCCCGGTGGCCGAGCAGGCCGCGCGGCTGGCCGCCGCCCGGGCGGCGGCCGCGGCGGCGGGCCTGCCCGAGCTGCTGGTCAACGCCCGGACGGACGTCTTCCTGTTCGGGATCGGCCCGGAGGAGGGCCGGCTGGACGAGGTGCTGGTTCGCGCGGCGGCGTACGCGCGGGCGGGTGCGGACGGCCTCTTCGTCCCCGGCCTGCTGGACCTCGACGTGCTGGCCCGGCTCTGCGCCGCGTCCCCGCTGCCGGTGAACGCGATGACGGGGCCGGGCGGGCCGACGGTCGCCGAACTCGCCGCCACCGGCGTCCGGCGGATCAGCGTCGGCACCGGGCTGGCCGAGGCCGCGTACAGCGCCGCCCACCGCGCCGCCGCCGAACTGCTCGGCACGGGCGCCGTGACCGGGGCGCCCGGCGCGCTGGGCTACGGGGAGCTGGACGCGCTGTACCGGCGCTGACCGGCAGGAGCTCACCGGCACGCACAGGGGAGGTGCCGGTGGCCCGGGCCGGGCGGCCTCAGTGGTCGTCCGGCTCCGGGAGCGGGGCCAGCTCGGGCGGCCCGTCGACCGCGGCGGGCAGCCCGAGCAGGCGCCGCATCGCCCGCCGGGTGCGGGCGGCCGCGGCCGCGTCCCGGTAGAGCCGGCGGGCGTGGTTGAGCGCCAGGACCTGCCCGGTCAGTTCGAAGACCACCTGCTCGGCGTCCGGCTCGGCGGGCAGCTGACCGGCGGCGATCGCCAGCTCGGTCTGCCGGCGCAGCTCGCGCTGCCAGACGGCGTTCCGGGCGGCCACCGCCGACCGGACCGGCCCGCGCTCCCGGTCGTCGAACTCGGAGGTCACGGCGGTGAAGAAGCACCCGCCGGGCAGCAGGTCGCGTTCCAGGTAGGAGACCCAGGCCTCGCACTGGACGAGCAGCCGCGGCAGCCCGGGCTCCGCGCCGGCGGCCGCCGCGCGCTGCACCACCTCGCGGACGAACAGGGCGACGGCCTCGTCGACCACGGCGAGCTGCAGGGTCTCCTTGGTGCCGAAGTGGCCGAGGACGCCGGACTTGCTCATCGACAGGTCGGTGGCGAGCCGGCCGATGGTCAGCCCCTCCAGGCCCTCGACCGAGGCGAGGTCCAGCCCCCGGCGCAGGATCGCGGTGCGGGTCCGGCGGGCGTCGGCGACGGATCTTCTCGGGCTCACCGGGCCAGTGTAGCCAGCCTCGGGCCTTTAGAGTCCGACCGTTCGGACGCTATAGTCCCGGCGTGACATCCCCTCACGGAGGAGCAGACATGTCGGGATCCCGGATCGCGGCCCTGGGCCACCACCAGCCCGCCCGAGTCCTCACCAACGACGACCTCGCCCGGCTGGTCGACACCAGCGACGCATGGATCCGGCAGCGCACCGGCATCGTCACCCGGCGCATCGCCGACACGGAGTCCGTCACCGACCTCGCCTCCGCCGCCGCCGGCAAGGCCCTCGCCTCGGCGGGCCTGGCGCCGGAGGAGATCGACATGGTGGTGGTCGCCACCTGCTCGGCCAGGGACCGCTGCCCGAGCATCGCCACCCAGGTCGCCGGCCAGCTGGGCATCCCCTCGGCCGTCGGCTTCGACGTCAACAACGGCTGCGCGGGCTTCTGCACCGCGCTGGCCACCGCCGACCACGCCGTCCGGGCCGGGGCCGCCCGGCACGCCCTGGTGATCGGCGCCGAGCGGATGAGCGACGTCACCGACTGGACGGACCGCTCCAGCTGCGTCCTGCTCGGCGACGGCGCCGGTGCGGCGGTCCTCAGCCACGATCCGACCGGTCGGGGCGTCGGGCCGGTGGTCTGGGGCTCCGACCCGACCCGGGGCCACGCCGTCCGGCTGGACGACGGCTGGCAGCCGAAGTTCCGTCAGGAGGGCCAGACCGTCTACCGCTGGGCCACCACCGCGCTGGCCCCGATCGCCGAGGAGGCCTGCCGGCGGGCCGGGATCACCCCCGCGGACCTCGGCGCGGTGGTCACCCACCAGGCCAACCTGCGCATCATCGAGGCGGTGGTGGACCGGCTCGGCGTGCCCGGCGCGGTGGTCGCCCGCGACGTCGTCGAGTCCGGCAACACCTCGGCCGCCTCCGTCCCGCTCGCGCTGTCCAAGCTGGTCGAGCGCGGCGAGGTGCCCGCGGGCACCCCCACCCTGCTGCTCGGTTTCGGCGGCGGCCTCTCCTGGGCCGGCCAGGTCGTCGGCTGCCCCTGACCGCGCCGGTGGCGGCCGTCCGGAGCGGCCGATACGGATCTTACGAACGGGCCGCCTCGGGCCTACGGTCCGTCATATGACCTCGACGGCACCCTCCCGGACCGCGCCCGGCACCCGCCCCCGGCTGGTCACCCGGCCGCTGCTGCTGCGCTTCGTGTCGATCCTCGGCGCTTCGACCGGGTTCAACCTGCTGCTCTCCGTCGTCCCGCTCTACGCCGAGGAGTCCACCGGGGGCGGCAACGCGGCCGGGCTCGCGACGGGCGCGCTGATGCTGACGACCGTTCTGGGCGAACTGGCCACACCCCGGCTGGTGGTCCGCTTCGGCTACCGCTCGGTGCTGGCGGTCGGCCTGTTGCTGCTCGGGGCGCCCGCGCTGGTGCTGACCGCCGTCGACGGCGGCCTCGTCTGGATCACGGCGGTCTGCCTGGTGCGCGGGCTGGGCTTCGCCTTCACCATCGTCGCCGGCGGCGCGCTGACGGCGGCCCTGATCCCGGCCGAGCGGCGCGGCGAGGGGCTGGCGCTGGTCGGCGTGGTCTCGGGCGTGCCCTCGCTGCTGGGCCTGCCGCTGGGCGTCTGGCTGGCGGCCCACGTGGGCTACACCCCGGTGGCCGTGACCGCCGGCGCCGTGGCGCTGGCCGCGATCGCCGCCGTCCCCGGGCTGCCGGACCGCGAACCGTCCGCCGAGCCGGCGGTGGGGGTGGTGGCCGGCTTCCGGTCGGCCGGGCTGCGCCGCCCGACCGTGGTCTTCGGCGCCACCGCGCTGGCCGCCGGGATCATCGTGACCTTCCTGCCGCTGGCCGTCCCGACCGGGTCCGCGGGCCTCGCCGCGGTGGCCCTGTTCGTCCAGCCGGCCTCGGCGACGGCGGCCCGCTGGGCGGCGGGCCGGTACGGCGACCGGCACGGACCGGAGCGGCTCGTGCTGCCCGCGCTGCTGCTCTGCGCCGCGGGCACCCTGCTGATCGCGCTGACCGGCAGCGCGGTCGCCGTGGTGGCCGGCGCGGCGGTGTTCGGCATCGGCTTCGGCGCGGCCCAGAACGCCACCCTGACCCTGATGTACGCGAGGGTCTCCAAGGCCGGCTTCGGCGCCGTCACGGCGTTGTGGAACGTCGCCTTCGACGCGGGGATGGGCGTCGGCGCAGTGGCCTTCGGCGTCCTCGCCGGTCCGCTGGGCTACCCGTCCGCCTTCGCCGTGACGGCCGCGGTGATGCTCGGCGCCCTCGCCCCTGCCCGCCGCGACCGCCGCGCCGCACCGGCCGTGGCGGCCGCACCGGCGGGGCCCGCGGTGCCTCCCGCGCCCACGGCGTCGCCGGCGCCGCGCACGCCGGCGGACCAGCCCTGCGGGCCGTCCTGACCGGGCGCCGCGCAGGGGGCGTCGGAACCGTCCGCGGCCCCGCGTCGATGGCTGATCGCCCGCGGGGTCAGGGCTGTTCGGCGTAGCCTTCCTGCATGGCAGAGAGCAAGGTCCGGAAGGCCGCAGCCAAGCCGGCGGTGAAGGTGGCTGTGAAGCCGAGGAAGCCGGAGTCGCAGCTGGCGATGGTGCGGCGGGCCCGGAGGATCAACCGGGAACTGGCGGAGCTGTACCCCTACGCGCACCCCGAGCTGGACTTCGACAACCCGTTCGAGCTGCTGGTGGCCACCGTGCTGTCGGCGCAGACGACGGACCTGCGGGTGAACCAGACGACGCCCGCGCTGTTCGCGAAGTACCCGACGCCGGAGGACATGGCGGCGGCGGTGCCGGAGGAGCTGGAGGAGGTCATCCGGCCGACCGGGTTCTTCCGCAACAAGGCGAAGTCGCTGATCGGGCTCTCGATCGCGCTGCGGGACGAGTTCGGCGGCGAGGTCCCGGGCCGGCTGGCCGACCTGGTCACCCTCCCCGGCGTGGGGCGCAAGACGGCGAACGTGGTGCTCGGCAACGCGTTCGGCGTGCCCGGGATCACCGTGGACACCCACTTCGGGCGGCTGGCCCGGCGGTTCGGGTGGACGGCGGAGGAGGACCCGGTCAAGGTCGAGGCGGCCGTCGCGGAGATCTTCCCGAAGTCGGAGTGGACGATGCTCTCGCACCGGGTGGTCTTCCACGGGCGGCGGATCTGCCACTCCCAGAAGCCGGCCTGCGGGGCCTGCCCGATCGCGCCGCTCTGCCCCTCCTACGGGGAGGGCGAGACGGATCCGGAGAAGGCGAAGAAGCTGCTCAAGTACGAGATGGGCGGCCACCCCGGCCAGCGGCTGAGGCCGCCCGCGGACTACCCGGGCGAGGCGGCGGCACGGGCCGACGCCGCCGCCCACCAGGGCAAGGTCGCGGACCTGGCGGTGGCCGAGTGACGGCGCACGGCCACGACCGGGGGCCCGGGCAGGCCCTGCCGGGACGGATCGAGCGGGACGGCCTGCCGTCCTGGCTGGAGCCGGTCCGGGACGCCGCCGAGCGGGTGCTGCCCGAGCAGCTGAGCCGCTTCCTGCCGCCCGCCGAGGGCGGTCGCGCCGCGGCCGTCCTGATGCTCTTCGGCGAGGGCGGGACCGGCCCCGACGTGCTGCTGATCGAACGGGCCCGGTCGCTGCGCTCGCACGCCGGGCAGCCTTCCTTCCCCGGGGGCGCGCTGGACCCGGAGGACGGCGACCCCGAGGGCTCCGGCCCGGTCGTGGCGGCGCTGCGGGAGGCCTGGGAGGAGACCGGCCTGGACCCGTCCGGGGTGCAGGTCTTCGCCGCCCTGCCCGCCCTCTACATCCCGGTCAGCCGCTTCGTGGTCACCCCCGTGCTCGGCTGGTGGCGCGAGGAGTCACCGGTCCGTCCGGTGGACGCGGGCGAGACCGGCGCGGTGTTCCGGGTGCCGATCGCCGAGCTGACCGACCCGGCCAACCGGGTCCGGCTGCGCCACCCGTCCGGACACCTGGGGCCGGCCTTCGCGGTCGGCGGCCGGCTGGTCTGGGGCTTCACCGCCGGGGTGATCGACCGGGTGCTGCACCACAGCGGCCTGGAGCTGCCCTGGGACCAGACCCGGATCGTCGACCTCTCGGACGAGGCGCTGGCGCTGGTGCAGGGTGACCGCGACCGCTCCCGGGCGCTGCTGGGCGGCGACGCCAGGACCACGTGAACGCCCGACTGTGTGGCCCCGGCGCCCGCCGTGGGAGGGTGTCGGAGTGAACGTCCTGGATCTGCTGCTGATCGCCGCCGCCGTGGGATTCGCCGTGTCGGGCTACCGGCAGGGCTTCGTGGTCGGCGTGATGTCGGTCCTCGGCTTCCTCGGCGGCGGCCTGATCGCCGTCCAGCTGCTCCCGCTGCTGCTCGACCACCTCAGCCCCGGCACCACCGCCTCGGTGGTGGCCGTCGTGGTGGTCATCGTGCTCGCGGCGGTCGGCCAGGCGGTCACCACCCACTTCGGCTGGAAGCTGCGCGGCCACATCGACCGCCGGCCGGCGAAGGCGCTGGACGCCGCCGGCGGCGCGGTGGTCAACGTGATCTCGATGCTGCTGGTGGCCTGGCTGATCGGCTCCGCGCTCGCCGGCACGTCCCTGCCCACGGTCTCCAAGCAGGTCCGCACCTCGGCGATCCTCGGCGGCGTCCAGGACACGCTGCCCTCGGACGCGCCGAACTGGTTCTCCGACTTCTCCAAGGTGCTCGCCCGCAACGGCTTCCCGCAGGTCTTCAACCCCTTCGAGCACGAGCCGATCACCCAGGTCGACACCCCCGATCCGGCGCTGGCCGCCAGCCCGGCCGTGGCCAAGGCCAAGCAGAGCCTGGTCAAGGTGGTCGGCACCGCCACCGCCTGCAGCAAGACCCTGGAGGGCAGCGGCTTCGTGTTCGCGCCGCACCGGGTGATGACCAACGCCCACGTGGTCGGCGGGGTCGACGAGCCCACCGTGCAGATCGGCGGCGTCGGCCAGCTCTACGACGCCACCGTCGTCCGCTACGACTGGCAGCGCGACATCGCGATCCTGGACGTGCCGAAGCTGAACGCCCCCGCGCTCTCCTTCGCGGGCGAGGCGAAGACCAACGACAACGCGATCGTGGCCGGCTTCCCCGAGAACGGCGCCTTCAACGTCCAGCCGGCCCGTATCCGCGGCCGGATCCAGGCCAACGGCCCGGACATCTACCACCGCGGCCAGGTCGTCCGCGACGTCTACTCGGTGCGCTCGCTGGTCCGCCAGGGCAACAGCGGCGGCCCGCTGCTCACCCCCGACGGCCAGGTCTTCGGCGTGGTCTTCGCCAAGTCGCTGGACAGCGCGGACACCGGGTACGTGCTGACCGCGGCCGAGGTGCGCGAGGACGCCGAGAAGGGCAGCACCGCGGCGACCCGGGTGGACACCCAGGGCTGCGCGCTCTGACGCGGCCGGCCGTCGCTCTCGTGTCGGCCGGCCAGGACCTGCCCGCTCCGATCCGGCCGCTGCGATCCGGCCGCTGCGATCCGGCCGTTCCGATCCAGCCGCTGCGACCTGGCCGTTCCGACCCGGCCGGTCCGACCTGGCCGCGCGGACTCGGCTGGCCCGCCCCGCCCGACTTGGTCGACCCGCCCGATCCGACCTGGCCGTGGGCCACCGGTGTGTCCGATGTCCGCCGCGTTGTCGGCCCCGGCTGGTAGCGTCGGCCGCGCTCACCCGTTCGGCTCAACCGGGGGCCGTCCCGGGGTGGGCCGAGCGGAGGTCGGCGGCGTCCGATGATGGGTCACTCGCACGCGGTCAGCGGGGCGATGCTGTACGCGGCCTCGGCACCGTTCCTGCCGCCGCTGCTGCTCGACACCACCCTGCAGCCGGCGGACATCCTGATGGGCACGGTGCTCTGCGCCGGCGCCGCCCTGCTCCCGGACCTCGACCACCACGACGGGACGATCGCCAACTTCCTCGGCCCGGTCTCCCGGCTGCTCTGCCGCCTGGTGTCCTGGATCTCCGGCGGACACCGGCACGCCACCCACTCGCTGCTGTTCGTCGCGCTGATGGGGGGCGGCACCTGGGCCGGCGTCACCTACCTGGGCCGGAACTTCACCCTGGGCATGACGTTCTTCCTCCTGGCGCTCGCGATCCGCGCCCTGCGGCTGCACCCGCCGGGCGACGGCCCGACGGCGTGGATCACCATCATCGGCCTCGCCGCGCTGGGCACCGCCGGGATGAACAGCTGGATGCCGAACGCCCCCGGCTGGCTGCCGTACGCGGTGGCGCTGGGCGCGCTGGCGCACCTGCTGGGCGACTGCCTGACGAAGAAGGGCGCGCCGCTGCTCTGGCCGCACAAGGAGCGCTACGAGGTGGTGCTGATCAAGCGCAGCGGCAACAGCGTCGAGACGAAGGTGCTGGTGCCGATCATGTCGGTGGCGACCTTCGTGCTGCTCTGGTTCACCGCGGTGTCACCGACGTGGGTGAACTGACCCGGGCGGGCCGACCGCCGCGCCGGTCCGGTCGCTGAACCGGACCGGCCGCGGGGTCGCCGGTCGCTCGGACTGTCGGGTCGGGTCGGGTCGGGCCGCGCCCGGCCCCGGTTCTCGTTCGCGCCGCCCCGGCGCGGAGGCTCAGCTCTCGCGCCGTAGTCGCGCGCCCACCCAGCGGGCGCGGCGGCCGAGGATGCGCGGGATGCCGAGCTGCCGCTGCGCTGTGCTCCGGCGGCGGTCGGTGCCGTCGTGACCCAGGTCGTCCGCCCAGTCGGGGCGGTGGCCGGACCTCTGCGAGCTGTTGTGGCGTCGGCTGCGCGGAGCGCTGCCGTGATCGGGCATCCAGGTCATACCGCAATGGATGCCCCTGGGTCGGCCGGGATAACCGCCCGGGGTGTCGTCAACATGGCCTATGCGTTTGTCATATGAGCTCAATATGAAGGGAGTTGGGCTCCGCTTCCGTGCCCGGATGCGGAGGCTCTCAGTCCTTGTGGCGGCCGATCCAGTCCAGCAGCTCGGCGGTGAACTCCTCCGGCGCCTCCTCATGCGGGAAGTGCCCGATCCCGGGCAGCAGCCGCCACCGGTACGGAGCGGCCACGTACTCGCCGCCGCCCAGCGCGGTGTGCGACAGCAGCACCGGGTCGGCGGCGCCCTGGACGTGCAGGGTGGGCGCGGTGATCGGCTTCTTCATCCGGCGGGCGAACTGGATGCCGTCCGGGCGGGCCATCGACCGCAGCAGCCAGCGGTACGGCTCGATCGAGCAGTGCGCGGTGCTGGGGATCTGGATCGCCTGCCGGTACGCGGCCACCGCCGTCCGGTCCAGCTGGTTCGGTCCCGTCCAGGCGTCCAGGTAGCGGCCCACCAGCGCGGCGTCATCGGCGACCAGGCGGCGTTCCGGTATCCACGGCCGCTGGAAGCCCAGCACGTGCTCGAAGGCGGCCATCTGTCGGCGGTCCGTCAGCAACGCCCGGCGGAGGTCCCGGGGGTGCGCGGCGGAGACCACGGTGAGGCTCTGGATCACCGACGGCCGCATCACCGCCGCCACCCAGGACAGCGTGCCGCCGGAGGCGTGGCCCACCAGGTGCGCCCGGCGCTCGCCGAGCGAGCGGATCACGCCGGTGATGTCCAGCGCGAGGTTGCCCGGGTCGTAGCCGCGGGGGGTGCGGTCGCTGCCGCCGATGCCCCGCAGGTCCAGCGCGACGGCCCGGTAGCCGGCCTCGGCGAGCGCGGTCAGCTGGTGGCGCCAGGCCCACCAGTACTCGGGCCAGCCGTGCACCAGCAGGACCAGCGGGCCCTCGCCCAGCTCGGCGATGTGGAACCGGGCACCGTTGGCCGCCAGGTCGCGGTGCTTCCACGGACCCGCCTGCCGGACGTCCCAGGGCGCCGCGGGCGCGGCCCCGGTGGAGCCGTCCTCGCCCGCCCCTGGCGCCTCGACGGCCTCCTCGGCGGCGTCCTGACCGTGGTCGACGCCGTCCTGACCGGGCGTGCGGTCGGGGCCGGAGCTGGCGGACGGCTGCGCGGGCACGGGCTTCTGGTCGAGCGGCATACCGAGAGCGTGTCACATCGGCGCGCCGGGTACGTGCTCGGCACTCGCACCCGGGGCGTCCCGACCGCACCGGACGGGACCGGAGCGGACCGCACCGGACGCGCCCCGGCCACCGGGCGCGGGGTGGATGAGCGCGAGGTGGCCGGGGGCGCGGGGCGTTTCGGTCGGTGCCTACGGGATGCGGCCGAGGGCCCGGTCGATCTCCTCCTGGGTGGCCGGGCGGGGGCGGGCGTTCTTGAGCACGTCCGCGGTCTTCTGGGCGCCCTCGATGGTGCGGTGCGGCTTCTCGATCCGCTTGAACGAACGCAGCGCCAGCAGCCCGAGCAGCAGCGCCAGCAGCAGGTACGCGCCGGCCACGATCAGGAACGACCAGCCGAGCGACAGGCCCAGGGCGTGGATCCCGTACGCCGCCGCCGCGCTCAGCATCGGCACCGCGGCCAGCGCCACCACGCCGGCGACCGTCAGCGACACACCCCCGGAGACGCCGCGCTTGACGTCCGCGCGGAGCTCCGCTTTCGCGAGCGCGATCTCGTCGTGGACCAGGGCGGACAGGTCGGTGGTGGCCGCCGCGAACAGCTGCCCCACCGAACGCTCGCCCTCGTAGGGCGCCCGGCCGTTGCTGGACGGGTCTGCGGCTCCTGCGGGCATCAGCGGTTCTCCTCTGCGGCTGTGCGGCACGACGCCGCCGGGCGGTGCGGCTCCCGGTCGTTCCGGGGGCCGTCATCGGGGACCGCTCCGGGGATCGGGGCGGCCGGCGGCGTCTGTGGACTGTCGACAGCTCAGAATCATGCCCCTACCGGTCAGTCGCACACCACTCCGGGGCCCCGCCCGGGGTACGTGTCCCGTTCGGGGGGGAGCGCGCCCGGCCGTGGCGGGCGCGCTCCGTCGGGCGGGGCGGGCCGCCGGCGTGGTGCCGGGGGCCACCGCCTTCGGCCTCGCCGCCTCGTACCCGTCGGCGGGCCGTCAGCGGGCGGCGCCGGAGCCGGGTCCCGGTCCGGTGCCGCCGGGGCCGCTCTCGGCCGACCGGCGGGCCGCCTCCGCCACCCGGGCCTGCCAGGCCGGATCGTCCTGCTGGTAGACGTCGGGGATGCCGTCGCCGTCCACGTCGCGGTCCTCCTCCTCGCAGAGCTCCCGGTAGTGCCGGTCGCGCAGCTTCAGCAGCACGGTGGCGACCAGCGCGCAGAGCAGCGAGCCCACCAGCACGGCGGCCTTGGAGAGGTCGGCGAGGTCGGCGTCGTCGGGGAAGGCCAACTCGCTGATCAGCAGGGACACGGTGAAGCCGATCCCCGCGAGCACCGAGACCGCGAACATGTCGGCCCACTTGAGCTGCGGATTCAGCTCGGCGCGGGTGAAGCGGGCGGCCAGCCAGGTGCCGCCGAAGATGCCGACGGTCTTGCCGACCAGCAGACCGAGGACGATCCCGAGCGGGGTGGCCTGCGTGAACACGTCGGCGAGCGCCGACCCGGAGATCGCCACCCCGGCCGCGAACAGCGCGAACACGGGGACGGCGAACCCGGCCGAGAGCGGTCGGACGAGGTGCTCGATGTGCTCGCCGGGGGAGTACTTCTCGTCGCCCACCCGGTGGCAGCGCAGGATCAGGCCCATCGCGACGCCCGCCACCGTGGCGTGCACGCCGCTCTCGTGCATCAGCGCCCAGATCACGAAGGCGAGCGGGACGAACAGGTACCAGCCGTGCACACCGCGCCGGTGCAGGAACCAGAACAGGACCAGGCCGGCGAAGGCCAGCCCCAGCGCCCAGAACTTGATGCCGGAGCTGTAGAAGACGGCGATGATCAGGATCGCGATCAGGTCGTCCACCACGGCGAGGGTGAGCAGGAAGGCCCGCAGCGCGGAGGGCAGATGGGTGCCGACCACGGCCAGCACGCCGAGTGCGAAGGCGATGTCGGTCGCGGTCGGGATCGCCCAGCCGCCCGGGTGGCCGCCACTGCCGGAGTTGGCGAGGGCGAAGATGATCGCGGGCAGGGCGACGCCGCAGACCGCGGCTATGACCGGCAGCATCGCGGCACTGGGACTGCGCAGCTCGCCCGCCACGAACTCGCGCTTGAGCTCGATGCCGGCGACGAAGAAGAAGATGGTCAGCAGACCGTCCTTGGCCCAGGAACCCAGGCTGAGGTCCAGGTGGAGCGGCGTGGACGGCCCGATCGTGTAGTCGAGGACGCTCTCGTACGCGGCCGGCCAGACGTTGGCCCAGATCAGTGCGACGACGGCAGCGATCAGCAGCAGCACGCCACCGACGGTCTCGGTGCGCAGGGCGTCGGCGATGTAGGTCCGCTCGGGGAGGGGAAGTCTGCCGAGGAACTGGCGTCGCCGGGCCGGCTCGTTGACGGGCTGCTGGTCGGTCACGCGGGGACCTCCTCGGGCGGGGGAACGGTGTACGGATGCACCTGTGGTGCAGTGCCGACCAGACTTCCCGGCGCGCCCTGTGACGCGACCGATTCCCGGAGGAGATCTTGTTGCGTCTTTGACAGTCTAGCCGGAACCGGAGTGGGATATCCGCATTGTCATAATTCAGGACGTACGCCTTGGTGTCCCGTGCTGCACTCGGCCGCGGCACCCGAATGGAGTCGGCCGCATGCAGACGGGTGAACGCCTCCCTATCGTCGATCGCAGTGCCACCCGATCGGGTGGCGCGATTCCCCGTTGCCCTCCTGTGGAGACCTGACGATGCCCAGACCGCCCCTCTTACTGGCCCCTGCCGTCCGACCGACCGCTCCGCAGGAGCGCTGACCGGTGAACGGCTCCACGTACGCCCCCGCCGCCGCCGACCCCGTTGTCGCCGCCGCTGCTCCGGCCACCGCCACCGCCACCGAGCCCGGCCCCGAACTCGGTCGTCTGCTCCGCCCGTTGTTCCGTGCCGCCGCTCCGGGCAGCGGCTCCGCCGTCGTGGTGATCCGCGGCGATGAACGGTCCGTCGCCTGCCGCGGCCACTCCGACCGCTCCAGCGAGCGCCCCGTCCGCGCCGACACCCGGTTCGCGCTCGGCTCCGTCACCAAGACCTTCACCGGACTGCTGCTCGCCGAGATGGCCGCCCGCGGCGAGGTCGGCTACGACGACCCGATCGACCGTTACCTCCCCGCCGGCGCCGCGCCTGGGTACCCGCGCGAGCGGCCGATCACCCTGCTCCACCTGGCCACCCACACCTCGGGACTGCCCCGGCTGCCGGTCGGACTGCTGCCGGCGATGGCCCCCCGGTGGTTCACCAGCCCCTACGCCACGTTCGGCCCGGCCCACCTGCTCGGGGCGCTGCCCCGCACCCCGGTCCGCGGTACTCCGGGCGCGCAGGTGCGCTACTCGAACCTCGGCTTCGGGCTGCTCGGACTGCTGCTGGCCAACGCGGCCGGGCAGCGCTACGAGGACCTGCTGGAGGCCAGGGTCTGCGGGCCGCTCGGCCTGGTGGACACCTCCTGCGGCCCGGGCCGCGAGGACGCCGCCGGATACCGGCGCGGCCGGCGCGTCCCGTCCTTCCGGCTGCCCGCGCTGCCCGGCGCCTCGGCGCTGCGCTCCACCGCGGACGACATGCTCCGCTATCTGCAGGCGCATCTGGCGCTGGACGCCGTCCCGCTGCCCGCCCGGGCCGACGCTTCGGTGCTGCGGACGGCGCTGGGCGAGGTCCGGCGCCCGCGAGTGGATCGGCGGCGGGGAGGGGCACGGATCTGCCTGGGCTGGAACCACCGCTCGGTCCCGACGGCTCCGGAAGCGGGCCGCCCGGCGGCCGAACCGGCCGGCAGCCCGTTGGGCGACGACCCACGTGGCGGTTCGGGCGACGACCTGCGTGACGGTCTGCGCGGCGTCACGGGTGGTGGCGTCGGTGGTGTCGGTGGTGTCGGTGGTGTCGGCGACGGTATCGGTGCCATGGTGGCCGCTGCCACGGGTGGCACCGACCGGGAGTTCGACGACGAGGTGGTCTACCACGCCGGAGTCACCCGGGGGTTCACCACCTTCGTCGGATTCAGCCCGCGTGCGCAGGTGGGGCTGGCGGTGATGGCCGGCACGCTGCCGCTGCGCAGCCGGAGCTTCGCCCAGAGCGCGTACGACACCCTGCGCACGCTGGCCACCGAGCGCCGGTCGCAGGGGGAGTGATCCTGCCGAAGCGGATCCGTGCGAAGCGCCGTGAGGTGCGGGAGGTTCCGCGCCGCCGGTAGCGGACAGCGGTGCCCCGGGCGGTCACGACCGCCCGGGGCACCGCGTCGTTCGACGGGGTGTCAGCCCTCGCTGCCCGCGGGCGGCAGCTGGGACTGGATCAGGCTCATCACCGAGCTGTCGGCCAGCGTGGTGGTGTCGCCGACCTCGCGGCCCTCGGCGATGTCGCGCAGCAGGCGGCGCATGATCTTGCCGGAGCGGGTCTTCGGCAGCTCGCCGACGACCTTGATCTGCTTCGGCTTGGCGATCGGGCCGAGCGTGCGGCCGACGTGCGCGCGCAGTTCCTCGACCAGCTCGGGGCTGTCGGTGGCGGTGCCGCGCAGGATGACGAAGGCGACGATGGCCTGGCCGGTGGTGGCGTCGGCGGCGCCGACCACGGCGGACTCGGCGACGGCCGGGTGGCCGACCAGGGCCGACTCGACCTCGGTGGTCGAGATGTTGTGGCCGGAGACGAGCATGACGTCGTCGACCCGGCCGAGCAGCCAGATGTCGCCGTCCTCGTCCTTCTTGGCACCGTCACCGGCGAAGTACCGGCCCTGGAAGCGCGACCAGTAGGTGTCGATGTAGCGCTGGTCGTCGCCCCAGATGGTGCGCAGCATGGACGGCCAGGGCTCGGTGAGCACCAGGTAGCCGCCGGAGCCGTTGGGAACCTCGTTGGCCTCGTCGTCGACGACGGTGGCGGCGATGCCCGGCAGGGCGCGCTGGGCGGAGCCCGGCTTGGTCTCGGTGACGCCCGGCAGCGGGCTGATCATCATGGCGCCGGTCTCGGTCTGCCACCAGGTGTCCACGATGGGGGCCTTGCCGCCGCCGATGTGCTCGCGGTACCAGACCCACGCCTCGGGGTTGATCGGCTCGCCGACGCTGCCCAGCACCCGCAGCGAGGAGAGGTCGAACTTCGCGGGGATGTCGTCGCCCCACTTCATGAAGGTCCGGATCGCGGTGGGCGCGGTGTAGAGGATGGTCACGCCGTACTTCTGGACGATCTCCCAGAACCGGCCCTGGTGGGGGGTGTCCGGGGTGCCCTCGTAGATGACCTGGGTGGCGCCGTTGGAGAGCGGGCCGTAGACGATGTAGGAGTGTCCGGTGACCCAGCCGATGTCGGCGGTGCACCAGTAGACGTCGGTCTCCGGCTTGAGGTCGAAGACGGCGTGGTGGGTGTAGCTGGCCTGGGTGAGGTAGCCGCCCGAGGTGTGCAGGATGCCCTTGGGCTTCCCGGTGGTGCCCGAGGTGTAGAGGATGAAGAGCGGGTGCTCGGCGTCGTGCGCCTCGGGGGTGTGCTCGGTGGACTGACGCCCGGTGATCTCGTGCCACCAGACGTCGCGGCCCTCGGTCCAGGAGACCTCCTGGCCGGTGCGGCGGATCACCAGGACGTGCTCGACGCCGTCGGCCTTGGTCAGGGCCTCGTCGATGGCGGGCTTGAGCGCGGACGGCTTGCCGCGGCGGTAGCCGCCGTCGGCGGTGATGACCAGCTTGGCCTGGGCGTCCTGGATCCGGGAGGCGACGGCGTCGGCCGAGAAGCCGCCGAAGACCACGGAGTGGGTGGCGCCGATCCGGGCGCAGGCCAGGATCGCGACGACCGCCTCGGCGATCATCGGCAGGTAGATCGCCACCCGGTCGCCCTTGGCGACGCCGAGCTCCAGCAGCGCGTTGGCGGCCTGCGAGACCTCGTCCTTGAGCTGGGCGTAGGTGATCGAGCGGCTGTCGCCGGGCTCGCCCTCGAAGTGGATCGCGACCCGGTCGCCGTTGCCCGCCTCGACGTGACGGTCGACGCAGTTGTACGCGACGTTGAGCTTGCCGTCCGCGAACCACTTGGCGAACGGCGGGTTGGACCAGTCGAGCGTCTCGGTGGGCTCCACGGCCCAGGTGAGGCGGCGGGCCTGCTCGGCCCAGAAGCCCAGGCGGTCCTCGGAGGCCTGCGCGTACGCGGCCGCGGTGACGTTGGCGGCGGCGGCGAGCTCTGCCGGCGGGGCGAAGCGCCGCTCCTCCTTGAGCAGGTTGGCCAGGCTCTCGTTGCTCAACGCGCACTCCTCATCGAGTCATGATCGGGGTCAATCCCGTGCGTGGGGATTGTCCCGTGTGTCCCAGCGCACAGCTCACCAGGCGAAGTGGTCGGTTGACAAGAGGCGCCGGGTAATTGGTGTAGACCTTTGACCGAGAGTCGAACGGCAGGCCGAGGGAGGAGAGCCTCGGTGGCGGTACGGAGAACCGGGCCCGTGCCCCGGCCCGCCCCGGCGGGACACGGGCCCGGCTCTCAGGCGGCCAGCCGGGGGTCGCCCCCGGTGGCGGCTGCCGTGGCGAGGTCCGCGCCGGCGGCGGAGACCTCTTCGATTTCACTCATTCGCCCGGGCGTGTCGCAGGGCGCCGGGCCCGCCGTGCCGCCCAGCGCCTCGACCGGACTGAACCGGCCGCTCTCCCGGTCGAGCACGTAGGCCTGGGCGGTGGCGAAGTCGAAGTACATCCCCACCAGCCGCAGGCTCCCCTCGGCGACCCGGCGCTCCACGGCGGGGTTCGCCATCAGCTGGTCCAGCTGCTGGACCACGTTGGTGATGCAGAGCTGCTCCACCACGTCGGCCGCCGGGCGGGTGGCGAACTCGGCGGGCACGCGGCGCAGCCGGTCGAGCGAGCCGCGGCCGTTGCGCAGCCAGCGGGTGAGCGCGGTCGGCGGGCCGGGGCGGTCGTGGACGCCGTCCAGCAGGGCCTTCATGGCCCCGCAGCCGGAGTGCCCGCAGATCGTGATGGAGCGCACCTCCAGTACCTCGACGGCGTACTGCACCGCGGCGGCCACCGAGTCGTCGGCGGCGCCCGGCTCGAACGGCGCCGGTACGAGGTTGCCCACGTTGCGAACGGTGAACAGGTCGCCCGGCCCACTGTTGGTGATCATGCTGGTGACCAGGCGCGAGTCGGAGCAGGTCAGGAACAGCTGGGAGGGCGTCTGCCCCTCCCGGGCGAGCCGGGCGAGCTCGGGGCGGACCAGCGGAGCGGTGTGCAGCTGGAACACCCGGACGCCGTCCAGGAGCCGGCCGTGCGGATCCTCCTGCTGGTCGATGCAGTGGTGGCCGACCCAGGGCGTCCAGGCACGGCAGCGGTGCGGGCCGGAGGAACTGCCCGCCCGGACGGTGCCGTCGGGATCGAGGACCTCGTCGTCCTGGCGCCGCGTCACCATGGACACCTGGCCGCCGGCCGCCTGGCGGCCCGTCCGCCAGCTGTGCAGCGTCTCGTACGCGGCGTGGTCCAGGAAGGAGCCGTCGTGGACGACCGCCACGTCGGCGGCGGCGGGGATGCCGGCCAGCGCCCGGCTCAGCCGGGGCACGGCGGTGAAGGTGAGCGGCCCGTGCGTCTGCACCGTGAAGGAGCCGTCGGGGCCGGCCAGGACGTCCACATGGGCGCGGGTCAGGCGGTAGAGCGCGAGCAGGACGGCCGTCGCGGCGCCCAGCGCCACCCCGAGCAGGACGCCGAGCAGCACCACGCCGAGCACGGTGGCGAGGTAGACCGGGAACTCGCGGTGCCGGTGCACCTTGCGGATGTGCGCGAAGCTGACCATCTGCAGACCGACCACCAGCACGAGCGCGGCCAGCGCGGCGAGCGGGATCCGGCGGAGCCCGCCGGTGAGCGCCAGCGCGGCCGCGAGCACCCAGACGCCGTGCAGGATCGAGGACCACCTGGTCTGTGCGCCGGCCCGGACGTTGGCCGTGCTGCGCACCGCGCCGCCGGCGATCGGCAGCCCGCCGAGCAGGCCGCTGATCATGTTGGCGAGGCCCTGGCCCCGCAGCTCGCGGTCGAGGTCCCCGGTGCGGTGGGCCATCCGGTCGATGGCGACGGCGGAGAGCAGCGACTCGACGCTCGCCACGGCGGTGACGGTCAGCACGGCGGCCACGATCGCGGCGAGCGGCCCGTGCGGCAGGTCGGGGACGAGATCGTGCGGCTCCCAGGCGGGCAGTTCGACCCGGGCGAGCTGCAGCCCGAGGGTCATCGCGAGCGCGGTGGCGGCGCCGACGGCGACCAGCGGGCCCGGCACCTTGGTCAGTCGGGCACCGAACGCCCCGGCCCTGCCGGGGAGTCGGCCGAGCCTGGGCCAGCCGAGCAGGACGGCGGCGGTGACCGTGCCGACGACCAGCGCGGACGGGTGCGGGCCCGCCAACTGGCTCGGCAGCGCGCGCAGATTGGCCAGTGCGGAGCTCTGCGGGGATCCCCCGAGGACGACGTGCAACTGGGCGATGGCGATGGTGAGGCCGACGCCGGCCAGCATGCCGTGCACGATGGCGGGCGAGACGGCGAGCGCCGTCCGGGCCACCCGGCGGACGCCGAGCAGGAGCTGGAGCAGCCCGGCGGCGAGCGTGATGGCGCAGGTGGCCTGCCAGCCGTACTGGGTGATCAGCCCGGCGGTGATCACGGTCAGCGCCGCGGAGGGGCCGCTGACCTGGAGGGGGGTGCCGCCGAAGAAGCCGACCACGATACCGCCGACGGCGGCCGCGGCGAGCCCGGCGGTGAGCGGGGCGCCGGTGGCCAGGGCGATGCCGAGGGAGAACGGCACCGCGATCAGGAAGACCACCAGGGAGGCGGAGAGGTCCTGCACCCAGTGACCGCGAGAGGGGCGTCCGGGCGGGGCGTGGTCGTTGGTGTCGGAGGCGATGGGTGCGCTGGAGATGTCGAGGGTCATTGTCTTCCCGTCTGTCCGGGGGAACGAACGCAGTCAGGTCCGGTAGTGAGTCCGGTCGTGGGGGCTCGGGGAGTCGGATCGGCTGTCGTGGGTCGCGACGGTGTGGCGGGATGGCGTGGGGCGCGGCGGGGATTGCGGGTGTCACCGGCCGGGCCGTGGACCATCAAGGGGCCTCGAAGAAGCCGGGGAGGACCGGGCCGCAGAGAGGACCATCAAGACTCGGTAAACCGAGGGTAATGAAAGCTTTGCACAGCGTCATCTCGGGCGGTAGGTCCAACGCCCTCGATTCACCCCATTGGGTGGTGTTCGAACGGATGGAAATCTGCTGGTGGCACCCGTGACGGCGTCGAACACGCGCAAATGGACCGTGGCTTCCCCGGAGCGGGGAAGCCACGGCCCATGGGCGGCGGCGGGGCGGGCGTGCGACCGGGAGGCGCTCCGGCGCGGCGTCCGAGGGTGGAGCGGGATCGGCCGTCAGGCGTGGGCGCCGGCCGGGGCGGGCCGCTGGCCGCCGAGCACGAAGGCGCGGTCCACCTGGGTGGCGAGGTCGATGCCGACCTTGGCGTTGGCCCAGCTCTCCGCGTTGCGGAGGTGGAAGAGGACGGCCTGCTCGGTGTAGCGGAGGGCGTCCCGCCGCTCGTGGGCGGCGTCGGCCTCGGCGCGCAGCTGCTCCAGCACGGCGCGGTTGCCCGGCTCCAGGGCGCGCAGCGGAGGCTCGGCGCCGCGCTCCAGCCGGCGCACCCAGTCGGACTGCCCGAAGGTGGTCAGCAGGTCGTCGCCGACCTCGGCGCGCAGGAACTCCAGGTCCTCGGCGCTCTGCACCTTGTTGCCGACCACGCGCAGCCGGACGCCGAAGTCCCGGGCGTAGTCCTTGTACTGGCGGTACACCGAGACGCCCTTGCGGGTCGGCTCGGCCACCAGGAAGGTCAGGTCGAAGCGGGTGAACAGCCCGGAGGCGAACGAGTCCGAGCCCGCCGTCATATCGGTGACCAGGTACTCGTCCCGGCCGTCCACCAGGTGGTTGAGCAGCAGCTCGACCGCGCCGACCTTGGAGTGGTAGCAGGCCACCCCGAGGTCCTCCTCCGTGAAGGCGCCGGTGGCCAGCAGTCGTACGGACCCCTCGTCGAGCGCGATCGGACGGGCGCAGGCCGCGTACACCGGGTTCTCCTCGACGATCCGCAGCAGGCGCGAACCGCGGCCGGGCGGCGTGGTCTTGATCATCTCCTCGGCGGACCGGATCAGCGGATTGTCGCCGCGCAGGTACTCCTTGATCTCCGGCAGGTGGGCGCCGAGCGACGGCAGCTCCGCCGCCTGAGCGTCCGTCAGGCCGAGGGCGGGGCCGAGGTGCTGGTTGATGTCGGCGTCGACGGCGATGACCGGGCGCCCCGCGGCGGCCAGGTGGCGGATGAACAGCGAGGACAGCGTGGTCTTGCCGCTGCCGCCCTTGCCGACGAAGGCGATCTTCAACTGGGACTCCCGCTCTCGCTCTGGGGCCCGATCTCGGGGCCGCCTGCTCGGGGCCTCTGCCGGGCCGCTCCGCGCGCCCCTTCCGGGTCGCGTCCACGCTGCGCCGAGGCCGACGATCTCCTGAATTGGAAATCGTTATCGTCTCCGATAGCGGCCATGCTATCCGTGGTTTCGGGTTCACCGGGGGAGGGAAGTGAGGATTGCCTCTAACGGGTGATGCGGGGTTGCTGTTCCGGGAGGGGGCCCTCGTTCATTACTCTCGGGTAGGTGAGCACAGGAACAGATCCCCTCGCCCCGCTGGCCCAGCTCCCCGGGGTACCCGACGCGGTGGCCGAGGTGCGCAAGGCCGTCGACCGGCTCTACGGCCACCGGGTGATGCGCCGCCGCGCGGCCGAGGTCACCTCCGAAGCCGCGCTGCGCGGGGCCCGCGCCTCGGCGGCGCTGGCCGGGGCGGACTGGCCGCTGGAGGAGGTCCGGCGCCGCAGCGACTTCAGCGCCGACGAGGAGTCCCGCACCGTCGGCGCCGCGCTGCGGATCGCGGCCGAGGCCGGTCAGCTGCTGAGCATCTGGCGGCACTCGCCGCTCCAGGTGCTGGCCCGGCTGCACCTGCTGGCGGTCGGGGACGCCGACCCCGCGGCTGGTCGGCCGAGGCGGGCCGGGGAGGGTGTGGAAGACCTGTTCCCGCTGGAACTCAAGCCGGTGGAGAGCGTCGAGGTGGAGGCGGCTCCGGCCGGGCCGGCGGTCGAACCGCCACCGGCGCCCGGGGCCGAGGAGGTCGCCGCCCGGCTGGACCAGCTCTCCCGGCTGCTGATCGCCCGTGCCGAGGGCCAGGGCGTCGGGACGCCGGCCCTGGTGGTGGCCTCGGTGGTGCACGGGGAGCTGTTGGCGCTGCGTCCGTTCGGCTCGTACAACGGTGTGATCGCGCGTGCCGCGCAGCGGATCGTCCTGATCGCCGAGGGGCTCGACCCGAAGTCGATCTGCCCGGCCGAGGTCGGTTTCGCGGAACTCGGCACGGACACCTACCGGCGCGCGCTGGCCGGCTACCTGGCGGGCACGCCGGACGGCCTGGCGGCCTGGATCGGCCACTGCGGCCGGGCGCTGCGGCTGGGCGTGCGGGAGAGCACGGCGGTCTGCGAGGCGATGCAGCGCGGCATGGTCTGACCGGTCCGGGGGCGCGGTCCGGCCGGGCGCGCGTCCTGGGCCGGACCCGGCGGGGTCGGGCGGCTTCGGCGACGCAGGCGGTTCGGCGGGCGGTGAGAGCAAGGATGCGGCGGCACCCGATCCTGCCTGGGTGCCGCCGCTGGTACAGGTGCCGGGTGACCATGCATGCACCGGAAGTGCCCATCAGACGGGGATCCTGCCCGTTCGTCTGGTGCGGCGGCCCGACAGCGGGTCGGCTGCATGTGGGTGCTCGACTATCTGTACGTGCGGTCCGTGGGGCCTGAACTGCGTTGTCGGTTTGACCTCTTCGGTCCTGTACCGGGTCTCGCGGGCCGTGCTTCCTTTGTATCGCGTTTCGGGGGAAAGGGGAACCCGAATCGAGAAGTCTTCGGCTTTTGCCCGTTCTATCCGAAGGGCCCGGTTAAGTAACTCTTTGGGGGGAGCTGCCTTCGGCAGGCCAAGGGACGGCGCGAGCGGCAGGCGCCCGGCGCAAGGGCCGAGTGTCAGCCCACCCGGTGCGCCGGCCGCCGGCCACGCGCCCTCAGGCTGCCGGACGGCGGCGGCGCGCCACGTACCAGATCACACCTGCGGTCAGTGCTGCGGCGCCGACCGCCACCGCCGTCAGCACCGAGCCGCTGGGCGCGGAGAATTCCGGGAGCCGGCGCCGCAGTTCCACCGGACGGTCGAAGACCAGCACCGGCCACTCGCGGGCCACCGCCTCCTTGCGCAGTGACCGGTCCGGGTTGACGGCGGACGGGTGGCCCACGGCCTCCAACAGCGGCAGGTCCGTCGAGGAGTCGCTGTAGGCGTAGCACTGGGCGAGGTCGTACCCCTCGACCTCGGCCAACTCCCGGATGGCGGCGGCCTTGTTCTCGGCATAGGCGTAGTAGTCGATCTCGCCGGTGTACCGGCCGTCCTCGATCTTCAGCCGGGTGGCGATCACGTGGTCCGCGCCGAGCAGTGCGCCGATCGGCTCGACCACCTCGGAGCCGGAGCTGCTGACGATGACCACGTCGCGCCCGGCGGCATGGTGCTGCTCGATCAGCGAGGCGGCCTCGTCGTAGATGATCGGATCGATGAGGTTGTGCAGGGTCTCGGCGACGATCTCGCGGACCTGCTGGACGTTCCAGCCCCGGGTGAGCGCGGAGAGGTACTCGCGCATCTTCTCCATCTGGTCGTGGTCCGCGCCGCCGACCAGGAAGACGAACTGGGCGTAAGCACTGCGCAGGACGGCCCGACGGTTGATCAGACCGCCCTGGTAGAAGGGCCGGCTGAAGGCCAGGGCGCTCGACTTGGCGATGATGGTCTTGTCGAGGTCGAAGAAGGCGGCAGTCCTGGGGCCCGCCGGGCGCGTGCGGGTGACCGGCAGGCCGGTCGCCGCGGGAGCGCCGGGCTCCTCGGTCGCGGTGGCGCCGTCCTGCTCGGCCGCCGCGGAATCCGGGACGGCGCCGGAGTTCCCGCGATTCCCCTCCGCCGCCTTCCCGTCCGCCGCGGGGTTGTCGCTGCTCTCGACAGCCGCCCCCTTGGTCCCGGTGGCCGCCGAGGACTTCGAGGACGCCGCGGTCCCGGTCGTCCCGGCGGACTCCGCGGACTCCGCGGACTCCGCGGACTCGATGGTCTCGGCGATCTCGGCAGTCTCGGCAGTCTCGGCGGTGGAGTCCGGGGACTCGTCGGCGTACTCGTCGGCGTTCTCGGTGGTGTCCACGGGAACCGAGGATAGAGGGCGCTGGAAAACAGCCCGCCATTCGGCGTACGCATGGCCGCGCGGGTTTGTGTTTCTGGCCGCTCGGGTACACCATGGAAGTCACGGATCGTTCGCGACCGTGCTAACCCGGTCCGGCTCCTCCCCCCCGAGTCGGGCTGTGGATAGACGACCCCCGCTCTCCCCCCCGGCGGGGGTCGTCGCACGTCCGGGGCCATTTTCAGGGCTTGAACGGCTGCTGCGGAGGATTCCGCGCCCGGCCCGGTGGCGATCTACAAGGGGTGTCGGATCGAGGATGCACCGGTCCGCTCTCATCACTCTCGGTAGTCAGTTGCTCAGGGTTGCCATGCGCTGGCCCTGCCTCTGAAGACGCCCTCGGGGCGCTTCGAAGAGCGCGCGAAGAACCCCGGAGCGTGTTCGGGAGGCCTCGGTGGAGGCCGGGTCGATCAGCCTCGGCGTGATGTCCCGTCTCTTCTCGGGGAGCCCGTTTCGTCAATTCATTGCTCAATACCCCCCCTGTCCGAGTGAACGAAGTTATCCACAGCCCCGAGTTGTCCACAGGGAATCGGAACGGGGCTGACGGAATCCGGATCACCCCCCACCGTGATGCACGGCAGCGGTTGCCGGTCGGGCCCCACGGGGCCGGCCGCGCGGTCGCCCGCCGCGTCCATCCGGATGCGCGCCCGTACCGCTCAGCGTGAGCGGTACGGGCGCCGTACAGGGGAGACCGTCATGTCGACACCACTCACCGACCACGCCGCCGCGGACGGCCCGGCGACCACCGGCCCGCTCGTCGTCACCGAGGACGACGGCCTGGCCGAGCACCTGCTGCGGCTGTGCGCGGCCGCCGGTACCGAGCCGCAGCTGATCCGGGGTGCCCCGCCGACGCGCGGGCTCTGGGAGAGCACACCGCTCGTACTCGTCGGGGACGACCAGGCCGAGCGCTGTGCCGGGCTCCCCCGCCGCACCGGGGTACTGCTGCTCGGGCTGGATCTGGACGACCCGGGCATCTGGGTCAGGGCCGTCCAACTCGGCGCCGAGCACGTGCTGTTCCTGCCGGACGCCGAGGCCTGGCTGCTCGACCGGATCGCGGACGCCACCGAGGGCATCGGCACCTCGGCGCTCACCGTCGCCGTCCTCGGCGGCCGGGGTGGGGCCGGTGCCTCCACCCTGGCCTGCGCGCTCGCGGTCACGGCGGCCCGCACGGGTCGGCGGACCATACTCGTCGACGGCGATCCGCTGGGCGGCGGGCTCGACATCCTGCTCGGCGGTGAGACGGCCGGCGGCCTGCGCTGGCCCGACCTGGCCGGTTCTCGGGGCCGGGTCAGCGGCGCCGAACTCGCGAAGGCGCTTCCGGTGCTCAAACGGCTGACCTCGCTCTCCTGCCTGTCCTGGGACCGCGGCGACACGCTCGCCGTGCCACCCGAGGCCATGCGCAGCGTGCTGGCCGCCGCCCGGCGCAGGGGCGGACTGGTCGTGGTCGACGTGCCGCGCCGGCTCGACCCGGCCGCCGGCCAGGCGCTGGAGCAGTCCGACCTGGCGCTCCTGGTGGTGCCGGCCGAACTGCGCGCGGTCGCGGCCGCCGACCGGGTCGCGGCATCCGTCCGGATGCGGCTCCACGACGTACGGGCCGTGGTGCGCCCGCTGCGGCCCTTCGGGCTCCCGGCCCACCGGATCGCGCAGGGGCTGCGGCTCCACCTGGCGGGGGAGTTGGAGCCGGAGCCCGGGCTGGCCGCCGACGCCGAGCAGGGCGTACCGCCGGGGATCCGTACGGAGGGCCCGCTGGCGCGTTTCTGCGAGACCTTCCTGGACGAGGTGCTGCCGCCGGTGCCGGCGGTGGGCGGAGGTGTGTACTGATGGTTCGTCTCGGAGGTACGGGAAGGGCGAACGCCACCGGGCGGAGCCTCGGTGCGCGGGAGCGCCGGCCGCTGCGCAGCGTGGTGACGGCGGCCGGGCCGGCGGAGACCGGCCGGCAGCCCGAACCGCCCCCCTACGGGCGGACGGCTCGGGAGGAGCGGACGGCGGCGCTGGTCGACGCGGTGCGGCTCAGGTTGGCCGAGTCGGGCGCCGCGCCGACCGCCGGGTCCGTCGCGGCGGTGCTCCGGGCGACCCGGCCGCCGCTCGGCGGCGACGAAGTCCTCGACACCGTGCGCTCGCTGCGCGCCGAGCTGGTGGGTGCGGGCCCGCTGGACCGGCTGCTGTCGGCGCCCGATGTCACGGACGTACTCGTCAACGGGCCGGACGAGGTCTGGGTCGACCGGGGCGGCGGTCTGCGCAGGGCCACCGGTGTCCGCTTCGCCGACGCCGAAGCGGTCCGTCGGCTGGCCCACCGGCTCGCCACGGCGGCCGGGCGCAGGCTCGACGACGCGCGGCCCTGGGTGGACGCCCGCTTGCCGGACGGCACCCGGTTGCACGCGGTGCTGCCGCCGATCGCGGCCGGGTGCACGCACATCTCGCTGCGGGTCTGCCGGCCCCGCCCGTTCACGCTCGACGAGTTGGTGGCCGGTGGCGCGCTTCCCGCCGCCGGGGCCGAACTGCTGGCAGGCATCCTGCGGGCCCGGCTCTCCCTGCTGATCAGCGGCGGAACCGGCACGGGCAAGACCACGCTGCTGGCGGCGTTGCTCGGGCTGGCGGGGCCCGGCGAGCGCATCGTCGTCGTCGAGGACTCCGCCGAGCTGCGACCGGCCCATCCCCATGTGGTCCGGCTGCAGAGCCGGCCGCCCAACCAGGAGGGGCTCGGTGAGCTGACCCTGCGGGATCTGGTCCGCCAGGCGTTGCGGATGCGGCCCGACCGACTGGTGGTGGGGGAGGTGCGCGGAGCCGAAGTGTCCGACCTGCTGGCCGCCTTGAACACCGGACACGAAGGCGGCTGCGGCACTGTGCACGCGAACGCCGCGGCGGACGTCCCGGTCAGGCTGGAGGCGCTCGGCTCGCTCGCGGGGCTGGACCGGGCGGCGCTGCACAGCCAACTCCGGGCCGCGCTGGACGTGGTGG
This sequence comes from Kitasatospora sp. NPDC059973, assembly GCF_042737525.1. Classification (NCBI taxonomy): domain Bacteria; kingdom Bacillati; phylum Actinomycetota; class Actinomycetes; order Kitasatosporales; family Streptomycetaceae; genus Kitasatospora; species Kitasatospora sp. NPDC059973. The sequence continues at coordinate 35,642 of NZ_JBHWUI010000005.1, forward strand.
TGCACCTGGTGCGGGAGCCGGCCTCCGGGAGGCGCCGGGTCGCTGAGATCCACACGCTGTCCGGTGACCGCGACGGGCTGGCCGTCACGACTGCGGCGGTGGCGTTCACGGCGGGCGGGGCCACCGTGCCCGGAGCCGGCCGGGACCGGCTTCTGCGGCTGCTCGCGGCCCGCGGGGTGGCGGTGGGCGCGGCGCTCGCGGGAGGACCGTCGTGATCCCGGGGGCGGTCGAGGTGGCGTTCGGCCTGTTGGTCTGCGGGTGCGCGGTGGGTGCGGCCGGGCTGCTGGGGTTGTGGCGCGGCAAGGGCGAACGGCGAAAGGAGTGAGCGTGATGACGAGAGATCAGGTCGAGCTGTGCTGGGTGGCGATGCTCTGTGTGGTGGCCACGGTGGGGTGGAGCGCTCTCCAGCGCCAGGTGGTGGGAGTCAGGCGGTCCAGGCTCCTGTTCGTCGGTGGGACGGGTGGGGGAGGGGGTGGGAGCGATGGCGTGCCGATGCCCCGGTGGCGGTGGCCCTGGTCGAGCCCCGAGGCGGTCGGATCCGGTTCGGCCGCGCGGCCGCGACGGCCGGAGTGGCTGACGCCGGAGTTGCTCCTCCTGCCCGGCGGGCTGGGAGTCGCCCAGGTGACGGCTTCGCCCGTGCCGGTGCTGGCCGCGGGCTTGGCCTTCCTTCCCTTGCGGCGCCGACGGCTGCGTCGCGCGGTGGAGGCGGAGGCCGGTCAGCGGGCCGCCGCAGTGGTGGACCTCTGCGCGGCACTGGCCGGGGAGTTGCGCAGCGGCGCCACGCCCGAGCAGGCGCTCCACCTGGTGACCACGCGTCTCGCCGAGGACGGCGAGGCCCTGCACCGGATCGGCCTGGAGCCGGTGGCCCGGCTCGCGGCCGGCCGGTACGGCGGAGATGTGCCCGGTGCCTTCGAGTCGCTGGCGGAGTTGCCGGGGGGCCGCGGGGCGACCGCGATCGCCGCCTGCTGGCGCGTCACGTCCGACGGCGGCGCGGGGCTGGCCGCCGGGCTGGACGGGGTCGCCGAGGCACTGCGGGCCGAACGGGCGCTGGTGGAGGAGATCGCGGCCGAGCTGGCCGCGCCGAGGACGACGATCGCCGTCCTGGCGGCGCTGCCCGTCGCCGGGCTGCTGCTCGGCGCGGCGCTCGGGGCCCGGCCGCTGACCGTCCTGCTGCACACTCCGGCCGGGCTCGCCTGCCTGGCGGGCGGAGCGGCGCTGGAGGGGCTCGGCGCGGCCTGGACGGCCCGGATCGTCCGGGCTGCCTCCCGGGGTGCCCTGGAGGGTCCTCTGGGCGGCGGAGGCTCGGCCGCCGGGGCCACGGTCGGGTCCGGGGTCGTGGCCGAGCCCGGAGGCGGCGGCGCAGTCGGCGACCGGCCGGACGGTGGGTGGCGGTGCGGCATCTCCCGTACGCGGGCCCGGCCCGGTCGGCCGAGCGGTTCGTTCCGTGCCGAGACGGCTTCGGCGTGACGCCCGGTACCGAGCGGCTCGCCCTCCTGGCAGGGCTGGGAGGGGGAGCGCTGTTTCTGCGTCGGTGGTCGAGGGGCCGGACCGGCCGCCGGAGGGCGGTCGCGTTGCTCCGTTCCTGCGGCTTCCGGTCCAGTGCTCGCTCCCGGCCCCGTCGGCCGGGCCGGCCCACGGCGCTGGGGCGTCGGCCGACCTTGCCCGGGCGCCCGGCCGGCGGGGGAGAGTGCCACCTCCGGAGCGCCGGGTCCGCCGCACCGGGCATCGCCGCACCGGGCATCGCCGCGATGGGGCGTGCGCAACGGGCCGTGGTGGCGGCCTGCGCCGGGACGGCCATGGCCGCCGTGCTCGGCGGTGGGCCAGGCCTGGGGGCGGGCGTCCTGCTGGCCGTGGGTCTGCACCGGTGGCTGACCAGGGTGCGGTCCCCGGCGGAGCGGCTGTCCGCGTGGGAGGAGGACCAGCTCGCCCGGCAACTCCCGTTCGCCGCGGAGCTGCTCGCGGCCTGCCTCGGGTCGGCCGCCTCGCCCGCCGCGGCGGTGGCGGCGGTCGGCCGGAGCGTCGCCGCGCCGATGGGGCCACGACTGGCGACGATCGCGGCCGAACTGGCTCTGGGGGCACCACCGGAGCTCTGCTGGAGACGACTGGGTGAGGAGCACCCGGCCCTGGCACCGCTGGCGCGCTGCCTGATCCGGACGAGTCTGAGCGGGACCCCGGCGGCCGGGCCGCTGGTCGGGCTGGCGCAGGCCCGTCGGACCGCCGCCGCCCGCACGGCGCACGCCCGCGTCCGCCGTGCCGGAGTGCTCGCCACGGCGCCGCTGGGGCTCTGCTTCCTTCCCGCGTTCGTACTGATCAGCGTCGTCCCGGTGGTCATGGGGCTCACCGCCGGCTTCGCCCGGTCGATCTGAATCGACGACCTCACAACCTCCGCTGTCGAACTCGAAGCACCGCCCGGGCCGCGAGTCGGTCCTGAGCGGCAAGGAACCCAAGGAGAGAATCCATGACTGCAGTGATCGCGCACCGGCCCGCCGACAACGGCCGACCGTACCGGCGCCTGCTCGGGGTGTGTCGCCGGCGGAGTCGCTGGGCGGCCGTCCGGATCCGACGGGCAGCTCGCGCCCGGGGCAGGTCGGACGCCGGAATGACCACCGCCGAATACGCCGTGGGCACGGTCGCCGCGTGCGCGCTGGCCGCCGTGCTGTACAAGGTGGTGACCAGCACGGCCATCGTCGAAGCGCTGACCGAGGTCATCACCCGGGCGCTCCATGCGTCGTGACGGCCGGTGGGCCGACAGCCTGCCCAGGGCATTCGGGGCAGCCAGGGCATTCGGGGCAGCCAGGGCAGCCGGGGCAGCCGGGGTGACCCGGCTCCGTCGCCGGGACGCGGGCTTCGTCACCGCCGAGACGGCGGTGGCGATGCCGGCCCTGGTCCTGCTCGCCGTGATGCTGATCTGGGGAGTGCTCGCGGCGGCCGCGCAGATCCGCTGCGTCGACGCGGCGCGGGTGGGTGCCCGGGCGGCCGCGCGTGGCGAGGTGGACGCTGCCGCGATCGCCCAGGCGGCGGCCCCGCCCGGGGCGGCTGTACGGGTGGCCGTCGAGGCGGACACGGTTCGGGTCACGGTGGACGCGCCCTCGGCGGCCCCGGGCCGGCTCGCCGGCCTGCTCTCGGTACGGCTCGGCGCGGCCGCGGTGGCGGCGCGGGAGGACACCCTGACGGGCGGCGGGGGTGCGGGTCCATGGCCCTCCTGATCCCTGGGGCGGCCGTGATGGGCAGGGTGGCCAGGGCCCGGGGCGCCCGTGCGGCGGTCGGGCGCCCGACCGACGGCGGATCCGCGACGGTCTGGCTGGTCGCGTTCGCGGTGCTCGGCTGCACGACGTTCGCCGCGGTCCTCTCGGTCGGCGCGGTGGTGGGCGCCCGCCACCGCGCCGAGTCCGCCGCCGACCTGGCGGCCCTCGCGGCGGCCGACCGGCTGCTGCTGGACCTGGACGGCGGGTGCGCCCGGGCCGCCGGGATCGCACGGGCACAGGCGGCCGCCCTGGTGTCCTGCACGGTGGACCGGGAGGCGGACGCCGTCGAGGTGGTGGCGGAGGTGTCGATCGGCCGCCTTCCGGTGGATCTGCCGATCGGGCCGGCGCGGGCCCGTTCCCGAGCCGGGCCTATCCGTGCCGCGGCTGCTGCTACGGCTGCTGCCGCGGACGAGGGCGTCAGTGCGACGGCAGGCGGCTCATGAGCCTTCGGCGGAGGGCTCGGCCGTCCCGGCCTCGGCCCCCGGGCCGCCGTCGCCCTGAGGCTCATGAGGCGTCCGGCCCCCGTCCCCGTTGCGGTCCCCGTCCCCGTCCCCGTCCCCGCTCGGGGCCTCGGCCTCGGCCCCGTCGGCCGCCGGTGCTCCGGCGAGCAGGATGTCCAGCAGTCGGACGGCGGCCGCCTTGTCCAGCGGTTCGTTGCCGTTGCCGCACTTGGGCGACTGCACGCAGGACGGGCAGCCGCGTTCGCACTCGCAGGCGGCGATCGCCTCCCGGGTGGCCGTCAGCCACTGGACGGCGCGTTGGAAGCCGCGTTCGGCGAACCCGGCCCCGCCCGGGTGGCCGTCGTAGACGAAGACCGTCGGCAGCTCGGTGTCGGGGTGCAGCGGCACCGAGACACCGCCGATGTCCCAGCGGTCGCAGGTGGCGAAGAGCGGCAGCAGGCCGATGGAGGCGTGTTCGGCGGCGTGGGCGGCCCCGGGCAACTGGTCGAGCGGGATGTCCGCGTCGAGCAGCTGGTCCTCGGTGACGGACCACCAGACCGCCCGGGTCCGCAGGGTCCGGGGCGGCAGGTCGAGTTTGGTCTCGCCCATGATCTCCCCGGTGGAGATCCGTTTGCGGAGGTAGCCGACCACCTGGTTGACGACCTCCACCGAACCGAAGCTGAGCCGGCCCTCGCCCCAGGCGAGGGAGGTGTCGGTGGAGAGCACCGAGATGGAGGTGATGTCCCGGGCGGCCGTCGTGTACGGCGGGTCGGCCGGCTCGACCAGGGCGACGGAGCTCTCCAGGTCGAAGTCCCGGACGAGGTAGCTGCGCCCCCGGTGGATGTGGACGGCCCCGGTGTGGACGGTGGTGTGGGCGGCGGAGGCGTCCACGGTGCCCAGCAGCCGGCCGGTCGGGGCCTCGACGATCTGCACCGGGCTGCCACCGCTGCCACGCAGGTCGACGGCGTCGGCGGCGCGTTCGCGGCGGGTCCAGTACCAGCCGCCACCGCGGCGGCGGAGCAGCCCGCGCCGCTCCAGGACGGGCAGCAGCGGGCCCGCGGAGGGGCCGAACAGGTCCAGGTCGCTGTCCGTGAGAGGGAGTTCGGCGGCCGCCGCGCACAGGTGCGGGGCGAGGACGTGCGGATTGTCGGGGTCGAGCACGGTGGCTTCGACGGGCGTGGCGAAGAGCGCCTCCGGGTGGTGCACCAGGTAGGTGTCCAGCGGGTCGTCGCGGGCGATCAGGACGGCCAGGGCGCCCTGGGCCTCGCGCCCGGCCCGCCCGGCCTGCTGCCAGAGCGAGGCCCGGGTGCCGGGGTACCCGGCCATCAGGACGGCGTCCAGACCCGAGATGTCGACGCCCAGTTCGAGAGCGGAGGTGGAGGCGACGCCGAGCAGCCGGCCGGACTGCAGATCGCGTTCGAGGGCCCGGCGCTCGTCGGCGAGGTAACCGCCGCGGTAGGCGGCGACCCGGTCGGCGAGCGGTCGGCCGAGCTGGTCCTGGGCCTGGAGCGCGACGAGTTCGGCCGCCCGGCGGGAGCGGACGAACACGACGGTGCGGGTCTGCCGTTCGACGAGGTCGGTCAGCAGGTGGGCGGCCTCGGCGGTGGCCGTCCTGCGGACCGGGGCCCCGTGCTCGCCGACGTTCTCGGTGAGCGGCGGTTCCCAGAGCCCGAACACCATCGGACCGCGCGGCGAGGCGTCCTCGGTGACGGCTTCGGCGGGCAGCCCGGTGAGCAGCCGGGCGGTGGCGCCCGGGTCGGCGGTGGTGGCCGAGGCCAGCAGGAAGGTCGGGGAGGAGCCGTACCGGGCACAGATCCGGCGCAGCCGGCGCAGCACCTGGGCGACGTGCGAGCCGAACACGCCCCGGTAGCTGTGGCACTCGTCGACCACCACGTAGCGCAGCGTCTTGAGGAAGGAGGACCAGCGCGCGTGCGCGGGCAGGATGCCGCGGTGCAGCATGTCGGGATTGGTGAGCACGTAGGAGGCGTACTGGCGGACCCACTCGCGTTCCTCGGGCGGGGTGTCGCCGTCGTAGAGGGCGGGCCGGACCCTGGGCGGGGCGAGTTCGGCGGCCCGTCGCCGCTGGTCGGCGGCGAGCGCCTTGGTCGGGGCCAGGTAGAGCGCGGTGGCGCCACGGCCGTTGCGGGCCTCGGTCCCGTCCAGCAGGTCGCTGAGCACCGGCGCCAGATAGCCGAGCGACTTGCCCGAGGCGGTTCCTGTGGCGATCACCACAGTATGGCCGCTTTTGGCCAGGTTCATCGCTTCTGCCTGATGGGCCCAAGGACGTTCCACGCCCAGCTCCCGGGCGGAGGCGACGATCTCGGGTCGGATCGAGTCGGGCCAGGGTGAATAACGTGCTGGTCGGGCGGGAAGGTGCTCCGTATGGGTGAGCCGGTCCGACCGCCCCCGGGTGGTGGACAGGGTCGTGAGCAGTGCCTCGGGCAGGCTGTGACGGGGCGGCATGAGGACCCAGTGTGTCACCGGCGTGACGGAGAATCGTCGTAAGCCATCGTGCGGTCATGGTCGCAGGTGGTTGAATGTGGCCGTGACGGCCGTACGGCCGGGGGTCGCAGCGCTGAGGCTCGCCACGCGTGATGGGGCGCGTCCGGGGTACGCGACCATGCGGTGACGGCCGTCCGGCCGAAGATCGCAATGACGTAGCAAGGCAAGGTGCTGGAGGTTCCGTGGACCTGTCCCTGTCGACCCGTACAGTCGGCGATCGCACGGTCGTCGAGGTTGGCGGCGAGATCGATGTGTACACCGCCCCGAAGCTGCGTGAGCAGTTGGTCGAGCTCGTCAACGACGGCAACTACCACCTCGTCGTCGACATGGAGGGCGTGGACTTCCTCGACTCGACCGGTCTGGGCGTGCTGGTGGGCGGTCTGAAGCGAGTGCGGGCCCATGAGGGTTCGCTGCGCCTGGTGTGCAACCAGGAGCGCATTCTGAAGATCTTCCGTATCACCGGCCTGACCAAGGTCTTCCCGATCCACACCTCGGTGGACGACGCGGTCAACTCGACCGACTGACCAGGCCGGGCCGGCCTCGTGTCGACCCGTCCGATCCACGTGTCCGGCGTGCCGGGGCCCCTGTGGCTCCGGCCCGTCCGGGCCCGCCCCGGAGCCGGTGGGACCGGTTCGCAGGGGCCCGCATGCCCGGCCCCGGCCGGACACCCCGAGGGGGAGAGATGGCAACCGTCGAACTTCGATTCAGCGCGCTTCCCGAGCATGTCCGTACGGCCCGGCTGGTCGCCGCGGCTGTGGCAAGACGAGCCGGGGTCGATGAGTCGGTGCTCGACGAAGTCCGGCTCGCCGTAGGTGAGGCGTGCTCCCGTGCGGTCGGCCTGCACCAGCGCGGTGGCATCACCGGTGCGGTCCGGGTCGCTCTCACGGACCAGGAGAAGCGTTTCCTCATCGAGGTCGAGGACGAGGCGGGCCCCGCCGCCGTGCCGGCCCCGGGTGCTGCCGAAGGCGATCCGGACGAGGACACCCTGGGTCTCGCCGTGATCACCGGACTGGTGGAGGAGCTGGAGGTCACCAGCGGAGCGAGCGGTGGCCTGATCCGGATGAGCTGGCCGGTCTCGGTCGACGCGATGGCACTCTGACCGGCGACTGCCGACGGCCGACCGGTCCCGGTCCCTCCCGTCCGGCCGGTTCCTGCTGCCCGCCGACTACGGCGGTGGCCGCTCTCGTGGTCACTCGCGCGCCGTTGCGGCCGCGCCGCCGTCGTGACGGCCGAGCGGTTGCCGCACGCGTCCCTCACGTCACACCACGGCCGCAGCCGGGGAGTCCACCTGGCGGGAGCGCATTGACAAACTGTTGAATCCAGCGGTTCCCTGCTCTCGGCACGACCGGCCCCGATCGGTGATCGGGTCTGTCGTAGAAGAGGGAACCCATGCGGATTCGCATCCTGTGGCCCGCCGGTCAGGCGCTCGCCACGCTCGCGGCCACCCCCACCGCCCAGGCGCTCTGGGGTGCGTTGCCGATCAGCTCGTCGGCCAGTACCTGGGGCGAGGAGGTGTACTTCGGGACGCCGGTCAGCGTGCCCAGGGAGGACGACGCCCGGCAGGTCGTCGAGCCGGGCACCGTGGCGTTCTGGACGGACGGTGACAGCCTCGCGCTGCCCTTCGGGCCGACGCCGATCTCCCGGGACGGCGAGTGCCGGCTGGCCAGCCCCTGCAACATCCTCGGCTCCCTGGACGGGGATCCCGAAGTGCTGCGCACCGTCCGCCCGAACGACCCGGTCAGGGTCGAGCGGGCCTGACCCCGGTCCGCCTGGGTTCGGTCGGCCTGCGTTCGGTCGGCCTGGCTTCGGTCGGCCTGAGTCCATATCCCGGGCCCGATCCGCCCGGGCCCGGTACGCCTCCCGCCGTGAGGGACCTCCCGGAGGCCGGGGAAGGCCGTCCGGAGGAGGGAGCGACCCATCCAGGCCGGGGGAGACCGGTCGGAGCCGGTACGGGCGGGAACCAGGGGCCGGGTGGCGGCCGTGTAGGTTCGCAGTTCAACGACCGAAACCGAAAGGGCTTCTCCCGGTGAACAAGCGACTGCTGGCCGTACCCGCGCTCGGCGCGCTGCTGGCGTTCGGCGCCGTCGGCTGCGGCGACGACAACAGCAAGCAGCTGGAGTCCTGGGCGGCGAACGTCTGCGGCGCGGCCAAGGACCCGATCGCCCAGGCGCAGACCGCTCTGGCGGACACCGGCCAGGTCAAGACCGGTGAGGCCCCGGCCGATCTGCAGAAGCGCCTCTCCGCCGACATCGGGCGGCTGGCCAAGACCAACCAGGAGATCGCCGCCGCCATCGACTCCGCCGGTGCGCCCAAGGTCGACGAGGGCGGGAACCTCCAGAAGGACACCGTCTCCGAGCTCAACAAGGCGGCCGACCTGTACCTCGACGTCCAGAAGAAGCTGGACGCGCTGCCCAACGACGAACAGGCGAAGTTCGCCGACGGGCTGCGCAGCGTCGCCGACCAGGTGCAGAAGCTGGCCTCGCTCTCCACCCAGGCACAGGCCAAGCTGCAGCGCGGCGACCTCGGTGCCGCGATGGCCAAGCAGGAGGGCTGCAAGCCGGGCTCGGCCGCCGCGGCGCCCACCGCCGGAGCGAGCGGGACGCCGACGGCCGGTGGCAGCACCGGCACCCCCGCGCCCGGCGCGACGGACGGCGCGAGCCCGGCGGGCAGCCAGGCCGCGACGGACCCGGCCGCGACCTCGGCCCCGCCCGCCCCCGCCCCCGCCGCGTCCAGCCCCGCGCCCACGGCGAGCTGACCCGACCGGTCCGGAGCCGACCCCGTCCGGAGCCTCGTCCCCGTCCGGAGCCGGTCCCGCCCGGCCGTGCCCGGCGCGGGCGGGTCGGCGGTCCGGCCCCGGCGCGGGCGGCCCCGGCGGGAAGCGGGCCCGGCGGCCGGGGGGACAATGGCGGGGTGATCAGTAGCCCCGTTCTCGACCCGACCCGCCTCCCCAAGTTCCGTGAGGCGCTGCTCGCCGCCGCGTACACCGCCGACGGCTGCCTCGACCTGCTCGGGCCCACCGGCTACGCGGCGCTGGCGCGCAGCGAGGCCGTCCCGGCGCTGCGCGCCACCCGTGGCGGCAGCCCGCTGGAGACGCTGGTGCGGCTGTTCCTGCTGCAGCAGCCCGTGCCGTACAAGGCGGCCGCCGCCGCGCTGCCGGTCGAGGACTGTCTGACCGACGGCTGGCTGCGCGCGGACGGGGACCAGGTGCGCGCCACCGTGGACGTCCGCCCGTACGCCAACGAGGTCTCCGGTCTGCCCAGTTCGGACGCCTGGGTGGTCTCCGACCTGGGCTGCGCGGTCGGCGGGGCGGGCGGGATCGGCTCCGGCGAGACCGCGCACGGCGTGGCCCGCAAGGACCTGGTGCTCGGGGTGGGGGGCGCCTCCACGACGCTGGCCAACATCACCGTGCGCCGCCCGGTCCGGGCCGCCCTGGACCTCGGCTCGGGCTCCGGAGTGCAGGCCCTGCACGCCGCCCGGCACGCGCAGCGGGTCACCGCCACCGACCTCAATCCGCGTGCGCTGCGGTTCACCGAGCTGACGCTCGCGCTCTCCGGCTTCGACAACACCGACGCCGCCGCCGGCAGCCTCTTCGAGCCGGTCGGGGAGCGGAAGTTCGACCTGATCGTCTCCAACCCGCCGTTCGTGATCTCGCCCACCGGCCGCTTCACCTACCGCGACGGCGGCATGGCCGGCGACGACCTCTGCCGCAGCCTGGTCCGTTCCGCCGCCGCGCACCTGGAGCCGGGCGGCTACTGCCAGTTGCTCGCCAACTGGCAGCACGTCAAGGGCGAGGACTGGCACGACCGGCTGGCCGGCTGGGTGGCGGGTACCGGCCTGGACGCCTGGGTCGTCCAGCGGGAGGTCCAGGACGTCGCCCAGTACGCCGAGTTGTGGCTGCGTGACGGCGGTGACCACCGCGGCGCCGGCGGTGACTACCAGGCCCGGTACGGCGAGTGGCTGGACGCCTTCGAGGCGGGCCGGGTCGAGGGCATCGGCTTCGGCTGGATCACGCTGCGGGCGAGCGGCGCCGAGCGGCCGACCGTCCGGGTGGAGGAGTGGCCGCACCCGGTCGAGCAGCCGCTCGGCCCGCACATCGAGGAGTGGTTCGACCGGCAGGACTACCTGCGCACGCACGACGACGCGGGGCTGCTCGCGGCCCGGTACGTGCTGGCCGACGAGGTGGTCCAGGAGCAGGTCGGCGCACCCGGGGCGGAGGACCCGGAGCACGTGATCCTGCGCCACAACCGCGGCATGCGGCGGGCCACCAAGGTGGACACGGTGGGAGCCGGGTTCGCCGGGGTCTGCGACGGGACGCTGTCGGCCGGCGAGATCGTGGACGCCATCGCGCAGCTGCTCGGCGAGGACCGGGTGGTCCTGCGGGACCGGGTGCCGGAGTCGTTGCGGCTCCTCACCGAGCAGGGGTTCATCCGACCGATCGAGTAACGGCCCCGGAGCTGCCCCGCGGGCCCCTCGCCCCGCGGGCCCGCTGCCCTGCGGCCCGGCCGGCCCGCAGGTCCGCCGCCCTGCGGGTCCGCCGCCCCCGGCGCCCGGTCGGCCGCCCACCCGCGGCCGACACCCGGTGTCCGTCCGCCACCCGCCGGTGCCCTCGTTCGTTCGGCTCGCGTCGAAGCCCGAAGGCGGCCCCGCCGCGACCTGCCGTGGCTCGAAACGGCCTGCCGTGACCCGGCACGGCCCGGCGCGGTCCGACGGCCCGCCACGGCCCGCCACGGCTCGGTCCGGCACGACCCGATTCGGTCCGAACGGGCCGGGTCGGGCCCCTGCCGGTTCATCTCCCGGTGTCTCCTGGTTCGCCAGCCGGTCGCCGAACGGCTGTCCCGCGTTGGCCCCGGACTGTGAGGCTCTGTCCACAGGCTGTGGACAGAGCTGGGGGCAAGGGGTGGACACGACGACGGCCACGGCGGGCGGCGCGGTGCTCGCGCTCTTCGGCGGCGCACTGCTGCTCTGGTGCGCGTCCGAAGTGCGCCTTCGCCACCTGGTGCGACGCCGTGGCGTGCCGGCGGTGGCCACGGTGGTCGCCGAGGCCGACGCCCACGGTGAGCTGGACAGCGCACCGCTGCTCTCCTTCTCCGCACCGGCCGTGACGGGCGCCGCCGGCCCGGGGCGATGCGCCGAGCTGGTGATCACCCGCCCGCGCGGCCACACCCCGCTGCGCCGGCCGGCCTGCTTCGCGCCCGGGGCGTCCGTCCGTATCTCCTACGATCCTCGGCGGCCGAGCCGCGCGGTCCTGGCGGCGACGGAAACCGGCCGGGCGGCGGTGGCCGATCTGCTCTGGACCTCGCTCGGCACCGGCTGCGTGACCGCGGGGGCGGTACTGATCGCCGCCGGCCTCGCGGGCTGAGCCCCGTCCCACCGCCGCTGCGCCCGCCGCGCGGTGTCGATTTTCCGTTGACAGATTTTGAAATCCGTCATTCCATCCTTCGAAACCCGCCGAAGCCCCCCTCCACGGGGCGCGATCCTCCATCATCGGGTTACCGTTCGAGTGGCGTCGGTCGGCCTTGCCGGTGAAAAAGCAGGATCCTTCCGTTTGACAAGGGTGGCCGGGGTACGGTCACACTCCGCTGGTGGGGTCGTCGTGCAGCGGCGCCCCCGGGACGGTGGAGGGGTCGGGCGGAGCGCAGCCTGTGCTGCCGGCGCCGACCAGCTCACGTAACGACCGGGAGAGAAGAGCGAAGGTGTCCCCGAGCAGCGAGACCGCGCACGGACAGCGACTCGTCATTGTCGAGTCGCCGGCCAAGGCGAAGACGATCAAGGGCTACCTTGGCCCCGGCTACATCGTCGAGGCGAGCGTCGGGCACATCCGGGACCTGCCCAGCACAGCGGCCGAGGTCCCGGACAAGTACACCGGCGAGGTGCGCCGCCTCGGCGTCGATGTCGACCACGACTTCGCGCCCATCTACGTGGTGAACGCGGACAAGAAGTCGCAGGTCAGCAAGTTGAAGTCGCTGCTGGCCGAGTCCGACGAACTCTTCCTCGCCACCGATGAGGACCGCGAGGGCGAGGCCATCGCGTGGCACCTCCAGCAGGTCCTGAAGCCCAAGGTGCCGGTGCACCGGATGGTGTTCCACGAGATCACCAAGACCGCGATCCAGGAGGCGGTGGCCAATCCGCGCGAGCTGAACCAGCGCCTGGTCGACGCCCAGGAGACCCGCCGCATCCTCGACCGCCTCTACGGCTTCGAGGTCTCGCCGGTGCTCTGGAAGAAGGTCATGCCGAAGCTGTCGGCCGGCCGCGTCCAGTCCGTCGCGACCCGCCTGGTGGTCGAGCGGGAGCGCGAGCGGATCGCCTTCCGCAGCGCCTCCTACTGGGACCTGGTCGCCACCTTCGGCACCGGCCGCACCCCGGCCGACGCCGCCAACCCGGAGACCTTCGGCGCCCGGCTCTCGGCCGTCGACGGCAAGCGGATCGCCAGCGGCCGCGACTTCGGTTCGGACGGCCGGCTGAAGGCCGGCAGCGTCAACACCCTGCACCTGGACGAGCAGGCCGCCCGCGCGCTGGCCGCCGCCCTGGAGCAGACCTCGTTCGGTGTCCGCAGCGTCGAGTCCAAGCCGTACCGCCGCTCGCCGTACGCGCCGTTCCGCACCACCACGCTCCAGCAGGAGGCCAGCCGCAAGCTGGGCTTCGGTGCCAAGCGGACCATGCAGGTGGCCCAGAAGCTGTACGAGAACGGCTTCATCACCTATATGCGTACCGACTCCACCACGCTGTCGGAGACCGCGATCTCGGCCGCCCGGGCGCAGGTCACCCAGCTCTACGGGGCCGACTACCTGCCGGACGCGCCGCGCACGTACGCCAGCAAGGTCAAGAACGCCCAGGAGGCGCACGAGGCCGTCCGCCCCTCCGGCGACCGCTTCCGCACCCCGGCCGAGACCGGCCTGAGCGGCGACGACTTCCGGCTCTACGAGCTGATCTGGATGCGCACCGTCGCCTCCCAGATGAAGGACGCGGTCGGCCAGTCGGTGACCGTGAAGGTCGGCGGCCGCTCCGCGGACGGCCGGGACGCCGAGTTCTCCGCCTCGGGCAAGATCATCACCTTCCACGGCTTCCTCAAGGCCTACGTCGAGGGCGCCGACGACCCGAACGCCGAGCTGGACGACCGCGAGCGCCGGCTGCCGCAGGTGACCGAGGGCGACCCGCTGTCCGCCGAGCAGCTCACCCCGGAGGGCCACGCCACCAAGCCGCCGGCCCGTTACACCGAGGCCTCGCTGGTCAAGGAGCTGGAGGACCGGGAGATCGGCCGCCCGTCCACCTACGCCTCGATCATCGACACCATCATCGGGCGCCGCTACGTCTTCAAGAAGGGGACGGCGCTGGTGCCGTCGTTCCTCTCCTTCGCCGTGGTGAACCTGCTGGAGAAGCACTTCGGCCGGCTGGTCGACTACGACTTCACCGCGCGGATGGAGGACGACCTCGACCGCATCGCCGCGGGCGAGGCGCAGTCCGTGCCGTGGCTGAAGCGCTTCTACTTCGGTGAGGGCGAGGGCCACGCCACCGGCGGCGCCGCCGAGGCGGGCAACGGCGACGGCGACCACCTGGGCGGTCTGAAGGAACTGGTCACCGACCTCGGCGCGATCGACGCCCGGGAGATCAGCTCGTTCCGGATCAGCGACGACCTCACCCTGCGGGTCGGCCGTTACGGCCCGTACGTCGAGCGCGCCTCCACCGTGGAGGGCGAGCCCGGCCGGCGCGCCGACATCCCGGACGAGCTGCCGCCGGACGAGCTCACCGTCGAGCTGGCCGAGGAGCTGCTGGCCAAGCCCAGCGGTGACTTCGAGCTCGGCCAGGACCCGGTCAGCGGCAACCAGCTGGTCGCCAAGGACGGCCGGTACGGCCCCTACGTGACCGAGATCCTGCCCGAGGGCACGCCGAAGACCGGCAAGAACGCCGTGAAGCCGCGCACCGCGTCGCTGCTCCAGTCGATGTCGCTGGACACCGTCACGCTCGACGACGCGCTGAAGCTGCTGTCCCTGCCGCGCGTGGTCGGTCTCGATGAGGAGGGCGTGGAGATCACCGCGCAGAACGGCCGCTACGGGCCGTACCTCAAGCGCGGCACGGACTCCCGCTCGCTCACCAGCGAGGAGCAGATGTTCACGGTCACCCTGGAGGAGGCCCTGGCCATCTACGCCCAGCCCAAGCAGCGCGGCCGGGCCGCGGCCGCGCCGCCGCTCAAGGAGCTGGGCACCGACCCGGTCAGCGAGCGTCCGGTGGTGGTCAAGGACGGCCGGTTCGGTCCGTACGTCACCGACGGCGAGACCAACGCGACGCTGCGCAAGGACGACGAGGTCGAGACCATCACTCCCGAGCGCGGCTACGAGCTGCTGGCGGAGAAGCGGGCCCGCGGGCCGGTGAAGAAGACGGCCAAGAAGGCCCCGGCGAAGAAGGCGGCGGCCAAGAAGACCGCCACCAAGAAGACCACCACCACCAAGACGGCCGCGGCCAAGACCACGGCCAAGAAGACGACGACCAAGGCCGCCGCGAAGAAGACGGCGACCAAGAAGGCCGCCGCGAGCAAGACCGCCGCCGTCGACGAGGGCTGACCCTCCACCAGCGGCACCGGGCCCGCGCCCTCTTCGGAGGCGCGGGCCCGAGGTCTGTGGACGACCGGTGCGCGGCACGGCGCGCGAGCACCTCCGGCGCGGGGTGGCGAGCGTGTGCGCGGCGCGTCACAACCCTGCAATGACGGGCATCCGGAAGCCCGCACCCCTCTTTTCCGACCGGTGCCGACCGCTACGCTGACCGTATGACGAGCGAGGAGCAGCCCACCCCCGGCACCGGCGGTGCCGCCAGAGCCGGCACGCCCGACCTGCCGGAGGTCGCGCCCGCCGGAACCCCCGGTGAGCGCGCCCGGGCACTGTTGCGGCTGCGCCCCTACCGCCGCCTCTGGACCACCCAGCTGATCGGCGGCACCGCCGACCGGCTCGGGCTGCTGGTGCTGCTCGCGCTGACGGTGATCGCGGCCGCCCTCGGCGGGCAGTTCGGCGACCTGCCGCGCAGCCTCGCCTTCGCCGTCGCCGCGGTCTTCGCGGCCCGGCTGGCCGCCACCCTGCTGGTCGGCGCCGCCCTGCTCGGCCCGGTGCACGGGCTGCTCAGCGGCCGCCTGGACCGGCGCTGGACGCTGCTTGGCGTCGACGCGCTGCGGGCCGTGCTGATCGGCGTCGCGCCCTGGTGGATCGTCTGGCTGGGCTCCGACTCCGGGCCCTCCGGCGCCGCGACCTACGTACTGCTCGCCACCGTCTTCGTGACCGGTGCGGCCGAGCGGGTCTGGGCGATCGCCAAGGGCGCCGCCGTACCCGGCCTGCTGCCGCCGGCCAACCCCTTCGCGCCCCCCGGGGAGCAGCGTCCGTCCGCGGCCAACCTGGAGAGCGTGCGGACGCTGGACCGCCGCACCGGCTGGGCCACCGTGCCGCTCGCGGCAGCCGTCCTGGTCGCGCTCACCCTGGTCAACAACGTCTTCGCGGCCCTCGGCTCGGACTGGCTGCGCGTCCACCAGACCACCTTCGCGGCGCTCGGCGCGGCCGCCCTGTTCACGGTCTCGGCCGTCCGGGCGTACCTCCAGCAGCTGCCCGGCGGTCCGACGGCGGCCCCTCCGCACTCCCCGCTGCGGAGCCTGCGCGCGCCGACCGACGCCACGCCCGGTCCCGCGCTGAGCAAGGGCCGCACCGGCGCCGCCCCCTACTTCACCTTCTCGGTCGCCGCCGCCTTCGCCTCGATGGCGGGCGTCGCGGCGCTCGCGCTGCTGACCGCCGCCGAGCACCGGGCCGGGCCGATCGGCTACGGCCTGCTGGTGCTCGCCGCCGTCGGCACCCCGGCGCTCGGCTCCCGGCTCACCCGGGCCACCCTGCCCGCGCTCTCCCGCCGCCGGCTGCTCGCACTGGCGCTGCTGACCGAGGGCGTCGCGCTGATCCTGGCCGGTCTGGTGCTGGACTTCGTCCTGGTGCTGCTGCTGACCGTGCTGGCCGGCCTGGCCGCCGGGATCGTCGTCTCGGCCGGGCGCTCGCTGCTCGCCCAGGAGGTCGAGGAGGCGCGGCTCCCGACGGTCGACGAGCACCTGTACGCGGTGCTGCGGGCCGTGGTGGGCGGCGCGCTGATCGTCGTCCCGCTGATCGCCGCTGCCTACGGCGAGGTCGAGTACGGCACGGTCGAGCCCGGCTCGTTCACCTTCATCCACGGCGGCGCGGCCCTCGCGGTGGCCACCGCCGGGCTGCTGACGCTGGTGCTCGCGGCCGTCGTGCTGCTCAAGACCGACGACCGGCGGGGCACCGCCCCGTTCGGCCGGGACCTCGTCGACGCCGTGCGCGGCGCCGCCGGTCCGGCCCCGCACCGCACCACCGGTACCGGCTTCTTCATCGCCCTGGAGGGCGGCGACGGCGCCGGCAAGTCCACCCAGGCCCAGGCGCTCGCCGAGTGGATCCGGGGCAAGGGCCACGAGGTGGTGCTCACCCGTGAGCCCGGCGGAAGCCCGGTCGGGCAGCGGCTGCGCGGCCTCGTGCTGGACGTCGGCAACACCGGTCTGTCGCACCGCGCCGAGGCGCTGATCTACGCCGCCGACCGGGCCGAGCATGTCGAGAACGTCATCCGCCCGGCGCTGGCCCGCGGCGCGGTGGTCATCACCGACCGCTACATGGACTCCTCGATCGCCTACCAGGGCGCCGGGCGCGACCTGGCCGCCACCGAGGTGGCCCGGATCTCGCGCTGGGCGACCGGCGGGCTGGTGCCCGACCTGACCGTCGTCCTCGACGTCGACCCGACCAGGGCCCGGGAGCGGTTCACCGAGGCACTGGACCGGCTGGAGTCCGAGCCGACCGAGTTCCACCAGCGGGTCCGGTCCGGCTTCCTCTCGCTGGCCGCCGCCGACCCGGCCCGGTACCTGGTCGTGGACGGCAGCCAGCAGCCCGGCTTCGTCACCACCGCGATCCGCCACCGGCTCGACCGCGAGCTGCCGCTCTCCGAGCAGGAGAAGGCCGCCCGGGTCGAGCAGGAGCGGCTGGCCCGCGAGGAGGCCGAGCGCCGCGCCGCCGAGGAGGCCCGCCGGCGCGCGGCCGAGGCGGAGGCCGAGCGCAAGCGGTTGGAGCTGCTGGAGCAGCTCCGCGCCGAACAGGCGGAGAAGGAGCGGCTGGCCAAGGAGGAGGCCGAGCGGGTCGCCGCCGAGGCGGCGCGCAAGGCGGCCGAGGAGGCCCGGCGCAAGGCGGAGGAGGAAGCCCGCCGGCGGGCCGAGGAGGAGGCCAGGCAGCGTGCGGCCGAGGAGGCCCGACTCGCCGCCGAGGCCGCCGAGCGCCGGCGGCTCGCCGAGGAGGCGGCCGCCCAGGCGGAGCTCCAGCGGCAGCGTGAGCTGCAGCGCGAGGAGCAGCGCCGGCGCGCGGAGGAGGCGCTGCAGCGGGCCGAGGAGGCCCGGCTGGCGCAGGCCGCCGCGCTCGCCGCGGCCGCTGCCGCCGCCGAGAGCGCGGCCGACCGGGCGGACCGGCCCGCTCCGCCGGCCGACGACGTGACCACCGAGCTGCGGATCGTGCCGGAGCCCGAGGACGCGACCCAGGAGATCTCCGAGCGGGACCGCCGGGCGGCCGTCCGGGCGGCCGAGGCGGCCGGCGCCGCGGGAGCCGGTGGCGCTCCGGCGTCCCGGGCTCCGGAGGCCGACGCGACGGCGAAGCTGCCGGTCGTCCCCACCGCTCCGGCGGACGAGACGGCGGTGCTGCCCCGAGTCCCTTCGGCGGACCCCGACCGGACGGGTGCCGGGCGGCGCGACCACGCCGACCGGACGGAGGTGCTGCCGCGGGTCGAGCCGACCCGTCCGGCGGACCGGACGGAGGTGCTGCCGCGGGTGGAGCCGACCCGTCCGGCCGGCCCGGCCGGGCGGGAGACGCCGGTCGACAGCACCCGCGAGCTCCCGGCGGTGGAGGAGCAGCCCGCCGCCGAACCGCGCCCCCGGCCCTCCTGGGCCGAGGAGACGCCGATGGACGACCTGCCGAGCCTCACCGACACCCTGCTGGGCTCGCGCGACGAGTGGGCCCGCTGGGAGCAGGGCGGCCCCGCCGACCCGGCGCCGCAGGACCCGCGCGGTGGCGCGGCCGCTCCTCCGGCCGGCCCCGGCGGGCCGGAGAGCCGTGGCAGGACGGACGCCCAAGGCGGGTCGGACGACCGGGGCGACGGCAAGGGCAAGGGCCGGCGCTGGGGGCGCCGGAGCTGATTCGGTCCCGACCCGCGGTCCCACGCGGTCCACCCCGTCCACCCCGTCCACATGGCCCACGCGGCCCACTCGGCCTGGTGGGCCGACTGGGCAGGGGCGGGGCAGGGGCCTGAAGGACGGTGGGCGGTGCGGCCGGGGCGGTGCTCCGGCGGCACCGCCCGCCGTCGTACCGGCCACGTATGCTCGACTCCGGGAAACCGTGCCCGGAGCGCCGTCCGCCGCCCGGGTGACGGGCGCCGGCGCAGTCCGTACCGAGCTTGGGAGCAGCAGTGGCCGTCTGGGACGACCTGGTGGGCCAGGAGCGGGTGGTCGAGCAGCTGAGCGCCGCGGCCCGGGCGGCCTGGGCGACGGCCGCCGCCGGCCGCGGGGCTGCGCCGGAGCCGGGCGGCAACGCCTCGCTGATGACGCACGCCTGGCTGTTCACCGGCCCCCCCGGAGCCGGCCAGATCACCGCGGCCCGCGCCTTCGCCGCCGCCCTCCAGTGCACCAGCCCGGATCTCGCGCTCGGCGGTACGCCGGGCTGCGGGTTCTGCGACGGCTGCCACACCGTGCTCGCGGGCAGCCACGCGGACGTGAAGTACGTGCGCACCGACGGCCTGTCGATCGGCGTCGGCGACATGCGCGCCCTCGTGCTGCGGGCGTCCAGCTACCCGACCGGCGGCCGCTGGTCGGTGATCCTGGTCGACGCCGCCCACCGGCTCACCGAGGCCGCCGCCAACGCCCTGCTCAAGGGGGTGGAGGAGCCCTCCCCGCGCACCGTCTGGCTGCTCTGCGCGCCCTCCGTGCAGGACGTCCTGCCCACCATCCGCTCGCGCTGCCGCCTGCTGGTGCTGCGCCAGCCCGCCGCCGAGGCCGTCGCCGACATGCTGGTGAACCGCGACGGTGTCGACCCCACGACGGCCCGGATGGCCGCGCTCGCCGGCCAGGGGGACATCGAGCGCTCCCGCCGGCTGGCCGTCGACGACCAGGCCCGCACCCGGCGCACGGACGTGCTGCGGATCCCGCTGGAGGTCGGTGACATCGGTGGTTGCCTGGCCGCCGCCCAGCGGCTGGTCGACACGGCGAAGGCCGATGCCGAGGCGCTCGCCGAGACCCAGGACGCCAAGGAGACCGGCGACCTCAGGGCCGCGTACGGCGCGGCCGAGGGCAGCAAGGCTCCGCGGGGCATGGCCGGCGCGGTCAAGGAACTGGAGAAGCGGCAGAAGAGCCGGGCCACCCGGACCCGCCGGGAGACGCTCGGCGTCGCCCTGCTCGACCTGCTGAGCTTCTACCGGGACGTGCTGGCCCTCCAGCTGGGCTCCACCGGCGCGCTCTCCAACGAGGACCAGCGGCAGGCCCTGAACCGGGTCGCCCAGGCCGGCCCGCCGGAGGGCACGCTGCGGCGGATCGAGGCGGTGCTCGCCTGCCGGCAGGCGCTGGACCGCAACGTCGACCCGCTGCTCGCCGTCGAGGCGATGACCGTCGCCCTGCGCGCGGGCTGAGTCGGCGGACGCGGATGGCGGCCGGGGCGGGGCCGTCACCGCTAGGACCGCCGGTGGGGCCGCCGGTAGGGCCTCCCGCGCTACCCGGGTGTCCCACCTTCGAGTGAACGGGCCGTACGCGCCGGGGACACCTGCGTGTGACGGCCGGATCGCCCTGCACGCTGGGGCCGACTGCGCCCCGACGCCGGGGCCGTCGCGTCCCGTCCGGCACCGGCCCCCACCGGTCGTCCGGCCCTCCTCCCGAGGCGGTGCGTCCCATGGTCCGTTCGCTCCTCGTCGTCCCCCTGCTGGCAGCCGCCTCGGGCGGGATCTGGCTCGCCCGAGGCGCCCTGCTGCGCTGGCGCGACCTGCGGTCCGCCGAGACCTACGAGCTGACCGGTGATCAGCGGCCGATGCTGCTGCGCGCGGCCGGCGCGATGGTCTGCGGCATCTGCGTGACGGCACTGACCGTGTTGACGGCCCTGGGCACCTTCGGCACCTTCGGCGGACCGGCCTCGCGGTCCGACTCCGCGGAGCTCACCGCCGACAGCACGGGCCAGGGCGGGAGCCGGCAGGCCGCGCCGCCCGCCGACGAGGCACCCGCTCCGGTCGCCCCGGCTGTCGCGCCCGCGCCCGCTCCTGCTCCCGCCCCCGCCCCCGCGCCGGCACCGGCCGCCAGCCGGTTCGACAACGTCGGCCACCCGGGCGGTGGCGAGCTGCTGCAGTCCGCCGTCCCCGGCCCGGACGGCCACCCCCGCAACGTCCGGGTCTGGCTGCCCGCCCAGTACGCCAAGGACCCGAACGCCCGCTTCCCGGTGGTCGTGATGCACGCCGCCACTCCCCGGATGACCGCCGACACCGAAGTCCCGGACGTCTTCGAGGGCCTCGGCTCCGCCGTCCAGACCGGCAAGGCCCGCCCGTTCATCCTGGTGGCCCCCGAGGCGCCGAACGGCACCGCGCACCCGTGCGAGCTGGTCGCCGCCGCCCCCCAGGCCATCGCCGACGACGCCGCGCTGCGCACCACCATCGCGGCCACCTTCCGCACCCTGCCGCCCGGCCCGGCCTCCTGGGGCACGCTCGGCGTCGAGGCGGGCGCGCCCTGCGCGGTGGCCGCCGGGCTGGCCCGCCCCGACCTGTACGGCGCGGCCGCCGCGGTCTCCGGCCGGTACGACACCGTCGCGCTGACCCGGACGGGGGCCGAGGCCCCCGCCAACGCCGCCCCGAAGCTGCTCCTGGCCGCCGCCAAGGCCGACGCCGCGGGCCTGGACGCGGCCCGCAAGCTGCAGACCGCGCTGCACGGCGGCGCCGGCGCGTCGGCCCGTGCCGACGTCCGGATCTCCGAGAACGTGCAGGACTACACGGCCGACCGGGAGCGGCTGCGGCTGGTCCGCCAGGCGGTCCAGTACCTGGCCGAGACGCTGGCGAAGGCGTCCTGACCAGGGTGTCCGCGGAGGCTACGCTTCGCGGTACCCAGGGCGCCGGCAGCGGCCGCGCCCCAGCACCTGAGAGGGACCGGATGAGGTCGGAGCGGGGCATGCGGGCGCGGGCGGTGGCCGCGGCACTGGCGGTCGCGGGGTTGTTGGTCGGCGGGTGCAGCTCCTCCTCGTCCACCCCCGGGGCGGCCTCCTCGGACACCGCCGCGCCCGGCGCCGCCCCGTCCGGGTCTCTCGCCTCCGGGGGGCCGGCGGCGGCCGACGCCCGTCCCGGTGTCACTCCGCTGGAGCCGCTCCCCGCCGCCGTTCCCGCCGCGCTGGCGCCGTACTACGCCCAGCGGCCCGCCTGGCAGCCCTGCGACGACGGCTTCGAGTGCACCACCTTCACGGTGCCGCTGGACTACGACCGCCCGGGCGGCGGCGACCTCACCCTCTCGGCGGTCCGGGCCGTCGCCGTCCCGGCGGACCCGGACCAGGGCGGGGCCCCCGGCGCGGCCGGCGGCCGGCTCGGGTCGCTGCTGCTCAACCCCGGCGGCCCCGGCGGCTCGGCGATCGAGTACGTGGAGGCCGTCGCCAAGACCTACGACAGCGCCGTGCGCGCCCGGTACGACCTGGTCGGGCTCGACCCGCGCGGCGTCGGCCGCAGCAGCCCGGTGACCTGTCTGACCGGCGAGCGGATGGACGCGTACACCGCCGCCGACATCACCCCCGACGACCAGGCCGAGATCGACGCCCTGGTGGCCGCGGACCGGGAGTTCGCGGAGGGCTGCCGGCAGCAGGCCGGCGACCGGCTCGGCCACCTCGGCACCGTCGAGGCGGCCCGCGACATGGACGTCCTGCGGGCGCTGCTCGGCGACGAACGGCTCAACTACGTGGGCAAGTCCTACGGCACCTTCCTCGGCGCCACCTACGCCGGTCTCTTCCCCGGCCGGACCGGCCGGATCGTGCTGGACGGCGCGATGGACCCGTCGCTCGACTCGATCAGCGGCAACCGCACCCAGGCCGGCGGCTTCGAAACCGCCTGGGCGGCCTTCGCCAAGGACTGCGTCAAGCGCGAGGACTGCCCGCTCGGCCGCACCGAGCAGCAGGCGGGCGAGCAGCTCAGCGCCCTGTTCGCGGCCATCGACGCCAAGCCGCTGACCACCGTCGACGGCGCCCGCCGGCTCACCGAGTCCCAGGCGACGACCGGCGTCATCCAGGCCATGTACGCCGACTTCCTCTGGCCCAAGCTGCGCACCTCGCTCGCCGACGCCAAGGCCGGTGACGGCACCGGCCTGCTCAAGCTGTCGGACTCGTACTACGAACGCGGTCCGGACGGCTCGTACCCCAACCTCATGTTCGCCAACATGGCGGTGAACTGCCTGGACCTGCCCGCGCCGTTCACCGGCCCGGCCGACGTCCAGCGGGCCGTGCCGGACTTCGAGCGGACCTCGCCCCGGTTCGGCCGCGACATGGCCTGGATGGCGCTGACCTGCAGCTACTGGCCGGTCCGGGCCACCGGCGCCGCGCACACCGTCCGGGCCGCCGGCGCCGCTCCGATCGTGGTCATCGGCACCACCCGCGATCCGGCCACCCCGTACGCCTGGGCGCGGTCCCTCGCCGGGCAGCTGGAGTCCGGGCGGCTGCTGACCTTCGACGGCGACGGCCACACCGCGTACGGACGGCACGACGAGTGCGTCGACGGGGCGGTCAACGGGTACCTGCTGGGCGGTCCGGCGCCGGAGCAGGGCAAGCGCTGCGGCGCGTAGAGGGGGAGGGGCTCGGCGGGTAATTTCGGCTTCAACCGCCGACCGGTGCGACGTTACGATGAGCGCCCCGCAGCCCCTGCCACCCCCACCGGAGCCCACCGTGCTCGGAGTCAACGACCTGGCGACGTACATCCTCGGCGCCCTCGTGATCATCCTCCTCCCCGGCCCCAACTCCCTGTACGTGCTGTCCGTCGCCGCCCGCAAGGGCGTCCGGACCGGCTACACCGCCGCCGCCGGCGTCTTCGTCGGTGACTTCACCCTGATCAGCCTCACCTCGCTGGGCGCCGCCTCGCTGCTGGAGGCCAACCCCGCGGTCTTCGCCGTGGTGAAGTTCGGCGGCGCCGCCTACCTGCTCTGGATCGGCGTCGGCATGCTCCGCGCCGCCCGCCAGCTCTGGCGCGAGCACCGCGCCGCCGCGGCCGCCCCCGACACCGCCGCGGCCGCCGTCCCGGACTCCACCGAGCGCCCGTTCCGCCGCGCCCTGGTGATCAGCCTGCTGAACCCGAAGGCGATCCTCTTCCTGCTCTCCTTCTTCACCCAGTTCGTGGACCCGTCCTACGGACAGCCGGCCCTCTCCTTCGCCCTGCTCGGCGGCATCCTGCAGACCTTCAGCCTGCTCTACCTCTCCATGCTGATCTTCGCGGGCACCACCCTCGCCACCGCCTTCCGCCGCCGCAAGCGCCTCTCCGCCGGCCTCACCAGCGGCGTCGCCGTCCTCTTCGCCGGCTTCGCCGCCAAACTGGCCGTCTCCTCCGCCTGATCCACCGCCGCGGAACCCCGTTACGGATCACCCGCGAACCTGTGTAGACTGGCCCGCGTTGCCACCACGTGCGGCAACGGTGCCGCCTTAGCTCAGTTGGCCAGAGCAACGCACTCGTAATGCGTAGGTCATGGGTTCGAATCCCATAGGCGGCTCACTCAGGCCCAGGTCAGATACTCTCTGACCTGGGCTTTTTCATGTCCCCCGTCAATTCAGTGGTCTAGTCCATAGCGCGTACATGCCATGAAATTGCCCGAAACTTGCCCGGAGCCTCCGAGCGCTGTCGAGGCCGGTTCAGCGGGGCCTCGGCCGCCGCGCTTCGCGGCATCCATCGCACCCCGCTGCTCGGTGACGGAGCGTGAAATTTTCCACCGATGCAGCCTCCTGAAACGACAGCGCCCGCCAGGAAGAATCTCCTGGCGGGCGCTGTCGGTGGAGGGTCAGGCGACGACGATGCCGGGCCGAGGGTAGACCGCCTTGCGGCGGGGGACGAGCTTCACGACGGCCTCGGCCGCCTCGCGCGCGATTTCGTCCAGGACGGTCTGGTAGATGTCGCGGGTGATGGCCGTGTCGCTGTGGCCGAGCATCTCGGAGACGACCTTGGGGTCGATACCCGCCAGCAGGGCGAGCGTGGCGGCCAGGTGCCGGAGGTCGTGGAGTCGGACGGGCGGCAGGCCGGCCTCCTCCACCAGGCGGCCGAAGAGGTCGCTGACCTTGCCCGGGTGGAGCCAGGTGCCGTCCTCCTCCACGAACATGCGGCCCGTGTCGGCCCACCCGGGGCCGAAGCGGAACCGCTCCGCCTTCTGCCGCTTCTCGTGGTGGACCAGGACGCTGGTGGTGTCCAGGTCCAGAGCGACGATGCGAACACCGCTGGCGGTCTTCGGCTCGCCCTCCAGGACGCTCCAGCCCAGCTGCACGAGCTGGGTCTCCACCGACAGGGACCGGTTGTCCCTGTCGAAGTCAACCCAGCGGGCGCCAACGCCCTCGCCGCGGCGCGGGCCGCGGAAGCAGAACAGGTGCCACAGCGCGTAGAGCCGGTGGTCGGAGACGTGATCGAGGAAGACGCCGGCCTGGTCGGGGGTCCAGACCATGACCGGGGACGGCTTCTTGCCGGTCCGCTTCCACTCGGCGATGCGGGCGGCCGTCCACACCAGGGCCTTGGGCTTCGGCGCGGTCGTCAGCTCGACGTGGTGCGCCGGGTTGAAGACGATCAACTGCCGGGCGATGGCGGCGTTCAGCGCACCCCGCAGGGTCGCCTTGATGTGGTGCTGCGAGGACAGCCCCGTCACCCGCCGGAAGGGCGGCATCGCGGCGATGGCCTCGCGGGCGGTCCGGCGCGCCGCCCGGCCCTCGATCAGCTTGAGGTCCGCGACGGCCTGGTGCCGCTGAGCGTTCTGCTCCACGATCTCCACATTGGTCGCGTCGATCCCCTCGAACATCTCATCGAGGTGCTCAATGCTCAGCTGGTCGAGCCGCCGCTCACCAATGCGCGGCTTGAGGTGGCAGCGGACGTCCACCTCGTAGCGCGTCCACCCCGTAGGCCGGAGCTTCTTCTTGCCCTTGAGCCAGAAGTCCAGCCAATCGCCCACCGTGATGCGGCTGGTCAGCTTGAACCCCGCCCGCAGCAGCCGGGCGGTGTTCTCGGGGGCCGGGAGCGGCGAGCGCTCCTTCTGGCAGAGCATGATCAGATCACTGACGCGGGCCAGCGCATCGGGATCGTCCTCGTCCGCGAGGGCGAGGAGAGCCCGGACCCGGTCCAGCTCCTTCTGCGCCTCCTTCGACGTGTCGAAGCCGGTGCGGCGGAACTGGCGGCGCTTGCCGTCGGCGTCCGGGGCGACCTCCTGACGCACGGACCACTTGCCGTGCGTGGGGGCCCGGAGCTTGGGGCAGGGGTTTGACGCGGCGTAGAGGGCGCCGGTCTTCGAGTCCCGGCAGTAGCACGTGCGGGTTATGGAGCCCTTCAGTTGGGCACCTCCTCTTCCTGGGCGACAAATGCGAGGTGCTCCGGCAGCGGTGCCGGGTGCAGGCCAAGATCACGCATTCGTTGGCGGGTATCCAGCAGGCGTCGACAGTCCTCGCGGGCGATCCGCTCCATCTCGGCTGCCTGTCGGGTCAGCTGGTCGTATCTGTCCGAGCCGACCGAGGACCTGCCTGCCTGCGCCCGCCAGTCTCGGGCAGCGCGCGTGGAGATCGTCGCCGTCTGCACGTCCACCTCGTGCTCCCGGAACATCACCAGCGTGGAGCGCGGGCTACCCTCCGGCTCGTTGTCGGTGACGCCCTCGCCGGTGATCAGCTGAACGGCCGCCCAGCTGGAAAGGCGCAGGTTCGGCAACAGGTCGATGCTGGCCTCCGTCCCGAGCGGCACCAGAAGGGAGGCGACAGGCAGGTTCAGCGCGGCGGCGAGCGCGAGGACCTCCTCGACCTTCAGGCTGCCGCGCCCGGCCTTCTCGATCTTGTTGATCGCGGTGGGCGGGATCGGCACGCCGAAGTCGGCGCAGCGCCTGGCGACCTCGGGGGCGGACAGCCCCTGGCGGATGCGCTCCCCGCGGATGGCTTCGCCCACGCGGAGGGTGAGAGCGGTCGGTACCGGCTTCGTTGTCATGGGAAGCAGCATAGCTTGGCTTTTCGCTGCTCCGCGAGCAAGTGTGGTAGAAGTTTCTCCGACAGAGAACATCCCGCACGGGGGAGTGCTGCTTTGAACGACATGACAGCGAGGGCGCGGGCCAAGCGCTTCTCCCGCGAGGCCCTGGCGCAGCTTCCCCCCGCGCTGCTCGTGGCGGACGCCAACAGGCTGCTGGACCTCTCCCGCAGCACCGGGTACCGCATGATCCATGAGGGCACCTACCCCTGCGCCGTCCTCAAGGTCGGCGACCAGCACCGCGTCGTCACCGCGGACCTCCTGCGAGTGCTGGAGCTTTCCGACCTGCCGATCCGCAGGCGGATGGCCAGCCTGCCGCCGGCCATCCGACTGCCCGACGCGAACGAGCTGCTCAGCCTGAGCCGCACCACCGGCTACAGGCTCGCCCGAACCGGCCAGTACCCGTGCAGCGTGCTGCGGGTCGGATCCGAGTACCGGGTCCGCAAGTACGAACTGCAACGCATCCTGCAGGTGCGTGACCTGCCTACCGAAGTGGCAGCCTGAGCGCCGGCAGGCGGCTTGCCCGCCAACAGGACGCGAGCGGGCCGGAGTGAAGAAGACAGGACGATGCCTTCCCCGCCCAGCCACGGCTGGCTGAGCCGACACAAGGAACCCGCCACCCAGCAGCGGCTTTTCTCACCAGAGCCCTTGCTGTTCATCCACCGGTCCCGGGCGCAGCGCAGGTGGGACGGCGATGGCCGTTAGGTCAGCCCAGGTATCCAGGCGTTCGGCAAGGGCGAGGAGGAGCAGGGCGGTGGCGTGAGCGTCGTAGGCCGCACGGTGCCGCAGCCCCGTCACTCCGGCCAGCGGCACGGCGATCGAGGCGAGCAACATGTCGAGGGTGTGGCGGTCCAAGTCGGGGCGGAGGGCCCTGGCCAGGCGCAGGGTGCAGATCACCCCGGCCGGTTCCCACCCGGGCAGTAGCCGGGAGAGGAGCCGGTAATCGACAGAGGCGTTGTGCGCGACGATCCACGCACCACTCAGGTCTGCGCGTACCTGGTCTGCGATTGTCTCCCAGGTGGGCGCGCTCGCGAGGACTTGGTTGGTGAGGCCGTTCAGGGCGGCGGCTCTCTGCGTGACCGGGTTGGGTGGTCGCACCAGGCTCTGGCGGATTGCGTCGGCGCGCACGGTGCCGGCGGTGATCGGGACGGCAGCCAACTCGACCAAGTCGGGCGGGCTCGCACCGGAGCCCTCGGTGTCTACCACCAGCACCTTCGGCGGCCAGGTGTGGAAGTCCATGCGCTGTTCCTCGTGGTGGGACGGGGCGGGCGCCCGCCCCGTCGGTGGGTGCTGCTACTCGGCGGTGGTTCGCTGGGCGGGGACGGTCCGGTCCTGCTGCAGGTCGAGTAGCTCCCGGAATAGGCCGCCTGGCTGGTCGGCGAGCTGGTCCCAGGTGCCCATCTGCACGATCCGGCCCTGCTCCATGACAACGACTCGGTCCGCGAGACGGGCGTTGGCCAGGTTGTGGGTGACGAGCAAGGTGATTCGGCCGTCCGCGAGGCCGCGAAGGGCGTGAAGGATCTTGTGCTCGGCGCGCGGGTCGAGGTCGGAGGTCGGCTCGTCGAGGATCAGCAGGCCGGGTCGGCGGCTGGTGCGGTAGAAGGCGCGTGCGACCGCCGCGCGCTGCCAGCCTCCCCCGGACAGCTCGGCACCGCCCATCCAGCCCTGGGCGAGCAGGGTCCGCCAGCCCGAGCGGAGCCGGGACACGATCTCGTCGAAGCCGGTTAGCGCGGCAGCCGCCTCGACATTGGGGTCGGGGGCTCCGTCGTGGTGGCCGAGGTGGATGTTCTCCGAGGCGGGGAGCGGCCAGCGGGCGAACTCCTGCGGGACGCGAGAGACCTGCCGCCACATTCCCTCGGCATCCAGGTCGCTGATCGGCACGCCGTCCCAGGTGATCCGGCCGCCACCCAGTTGCGGCAGGTACAGGCCGGACAGGAGCTTGAGGAAGGTGGACTTGCCGGAGCCGTTTTGGCCGATCACGGCGACGACCTCGCCCTGGGTCAGGGTCAGGTCGATGCCGCGCAGTGCCGGTTCCTGCTGCTCGCCCGGGTAGGAGTAAGTGAGGCTGGCGACCTCGATCACCTTCGGCGGGCCGGGCACCGTGCTGCCCCTGGCGATGCGGTGACCGCCAGCCTCGTCCAGGAAGGTGAAGTAGTCGTCCAGGTACAGGCCCATCCGGTAGAGGCGGGCACCATTGCCGACCATGCCCTGCACGCCGTTGCCCGCGGTGCGCAGCGCGAACGTCGCCGAGCCGGCAGCCGCGAGGCCGATGCGGCCGGTGGACACCAGGTACAGCAGCGCGCCCCAGATCAGCGCCGCCCCGGCGCCGGTGCCGAGTGCGGCGAGCAGCGATACCTTGGCGGCGGCCCGACCGGCGTCGTCGGTGGCCGCGACGATCCGAGCTTCGGTCTGCCGGTACTTGGCCAGCATGAACGGGGTGACCTGGTCGGAGCGGACCTGGTCGGCCCTGCCCTTGTCGATCAGGTACCAGCGGTAGATCCGCAGTGCCTGCCGCTCCTCCCCCGTCATCACCGAGGCGAGGTAGTGGATGCGGGCGGTGCGCACGGCTGCGATGCCGGTGGGCACGGAGCCCAGCAGCAGGAACGGGACGAGCCACAGGTTCAGGGTGGCCAGCACCCCGGCCGCGGCGACCAGCGAGACGGTGGAAGCGATCACGTCCTGCGCCGCCGATAGCAGGTCCGGTGTGGTGGCCGCGCCCCGGTCGGCCGCCTCCCAGCGTTCCCCGTAGGAGGGTTCGTCGTAGGCGGCCAGTTCGGCCGAGCAGCCGGCCTCGATCAACGCCATGTCCGCCTCGCGGTTGATCCGGGGTGCGACCTGACCCGACAGAGTAGCCACGGCGATGGCCAGGACGGCCCGCAGCCCGGCGGACAGCGTGAGGACCGACAGCGATGGCGCGGCGGCCCGCAGGTGGGCGGTGACCGGTCCGGAACGAAGTAGGGCGGCCAGGGTGCCGGTGGTCGCGTAGAGGGCGAGCGCGCCGAAGATCCCGGAGGCGGCCTGGCAGAGCAGGAGCAGCAGGGTGGCTCGCCGGTCCGCGGCCCAGGCAAGGGCCAGGGCGCGACGGACCAGTTGGGGCAGGCGGCGCACCATGGCGCCGGTGGAGATCGACTCGCCGGCCTCCCGACGCTTGTCGCCATAGAAGTGGGTGCGGAACTCCTCCGCGGGCTCCTCGTCCTCGGGCGGGGCTTCGGCTGCTCGGCTGGGGGTCGCGCTGGTCTCGGTCACATTGCTCCCTGGTTCGGCGGGCTGGGCGGTAGGTGTGCGGGCAGGCCGGATCACCGGGCCCGCCGGGCGCGGCTGGGCGCGGTCAGCGGGTCCGACCGTGGGCATGCTCGGGTCGCAGCGGTGCCGTGCGGCAGGCTGCGGAGAGTGGGGCTGCTGGCGCGGACCCTGATCCTGGCAGGGCGCTCTCGGGCCGCCTGGCGTGTCTGAGCCGGACTCACTCAATCCGGGTAACTCGGTGTCGCCTTCGGCGCGTTGGTGGATGTCGATCAAAAAAATCCTGCCGACCGGATTCCCATGGCGGGCCCGATCGGCGTTCTGGGGCACAACTGGTTGTTGTCGGGTGCAGGGGAAGGACGGACCCTGGCTGCAGGCCGCCAACCTCGCTGTGCCGAGGGACCT
Organism: Kitasatospora sp. NPDC059973; assembly: GCF_042737525.1. Classification (NCBI taxonomy): domain Bacteria; kingdom Bacillati; phylum Actinomycetota; class Actinomycetes; order Kitasatosporales; family Streptomycetaceae; genus Kitasatospora; species Kitasatospora sp. NPDC059973. The sequence continues at coordinate 65,712 of NZ_JBHWUI010000005.1, forward strand.
CTGTGCAGGTGCTGGTCAGACCGGGCGGTCGGTGATGCGGAACAGCGCCGGGGGGTGGCGGCGGCCGTTGACCTGGAGGGCGAGGTGGTAGCTGCCAGGTGCGAGGGCGGCGGTTCCGGTGGGCTTCAGAGCATGGCTCTTGTCCACGCGCAGTGGCAAGCCGGCCCTGAGCACAGCCCGGCCGAGGTGGGCGACCTTCTCCCTGGTCCGGGCGCCGGGGTCGGTGCGGGTCAGGACGTACATGACGTGCACCGGAGTGTCTGTGGGGGCGGTGAGGTCGGCTTCGAAGACGAGGGTGTCGCCGAGCCGGTGCTCCGTGCGGGGCAGGCGGAGGGGGCTGACGCTGACGGCGGCCTGCGGGTCGTAGCCGAGGATCGTGTAAGCGGCTGCCCATCCGTCTTTGAGACGGGCCTTGAGCGCCTCGCGGGTGATGAAGGCGAGTTCGGTGGCCGTGGCGCGCCCTTCCGTGTGCCACCTGGTCAGGGTTTCGAGGACGAGCTCGGGTTGTGTGCGGGCGATATCGCGCAGGTGGTTGGCGACCGACCGGGTCACGAAGCGGCTGCTGTCGGCGTACAGCACGTCGAGCAGCGGCAGGGAGGTGTCGACGGGCAGGCCGGTGCCGACGGACCAGGGCAGGTGGGGGCGCAGGGCCTCGCTGGCCAGGCGCCGCACCCGGTGGTCGGCGGCGGTGGCCCACGTGGCGGCGGCCGCCAGTGTCCGTTCGGGATAGGTGGTGAGGAAGGCGCGGACGGCGTCCTCGGCGGAGAAGTACGGGGTGATCGTGGCGAGCGCGTCGAATGCTTGGTCGAGGTGCTCCGGGTGGAGGTGGTGGGCGGCGACGTAGGCGGAGTGCGGTGCGTAGATGTACAGGCCGAAGTCGGATTCCGCGCCGGCGGCCTCCGGGGTGGCTGGCAGGGAGCGCAGCAGGGTGTTGAGGGCGGCCGGCCCGGTGGCGGGCAGGTGTTGGTGCAGGCCCTCGGCAGTGCGGGCGATGCGGGCCTTGAGTTCCAGGCGGGGCAGGTCGGCTGTGACCTGGGCGGTGAACGAGGCGGCGTCGAAGCCGGGGCAGGCGGCCTGCATCTCGCGCCCGATCCGGGCGATCCGATCCGGGCTCAATGCCCGCTCTTTCATGGGCACTTGGGAACTCATTGGACCACCCTAGTGCCGGGTCGATCCGGACGCGGGCGCCTCGGTCGGGATTCCCCCGTCGGAGGGACCGGGGCGGCGTGTCGGCTGGCGGACGGCGGCGCGCACCAGCAGCCGCGGGTGGCGTGAGCTGTCGCAGGGGGAGGCGGTGTGCAGGACTGCGAGGTTGTCCCAGACGACCAGGTCGCCCTGCTCCCAGCGGTGGGTGTAGAGGTAGCCGGGACTGATGGTGTGGGTGAGGAGGTCGGCCAGCAGCAGCCGGCCTTCGGTCTCGGGCAGCCCATCGACGCGGGGGATGACCATGGAGCCGAGCAGGAGCGCTCGGGTGCCGGTGGCGGGGTGGACGGGGGCGAGCGGGTGAGTGACCTCGGGCAGTTGCGCGAGGGCGCCGGCCTGGGTGGAGGAGCGGCCGTCGGCGGCGTTGGCCTGCTGCGTGGCGAGGTGCTGGACGGAGTGGACGGCGCTCAGAGCGTCGATCCGGGCCCGGAGGTCGGCGGGAAGGTCGGCGTAGGCGCGGGTGGCGTCGGCGAAGCGGGTCTCGCCGCCCTTGCCGGGGGTGATGACCGAGTACAGCAGGGTGGCGGCGGTCAGCTGCGGCTTGAAGGAGTTGTCGGCGTGCCACTCCTCCTCCTGGTCGCCGTCGTAGATGCCGATCGGCGTGCCGTCCTGGTGGATGTTGGAGACGACGGTGAGGCCGGGGAAGCCGGGGACGGTGTAGCGGCGGTCGGTGGCGGTGTCGACGGCGCCGAACAGCGCGGCTGCGGCGAGCAGGTCGGCGTGGTTGAGGTGCTGGCCGGGCAGGACGAGCACGCGGTGGCGGTGCAGCGCGTCGGTGAGCGCGCGCGCCGCGGCGGGGCCGGTCGTGCGGGCGATGTCGGTCTCGACGCGGGCGCCGAAGCCGCCGGTCAGTGGGGTGATCGCGAGGTCCATCGTGCCTCCGGGGCGGGCGCCGGGTGTCAGAACTGGGGGGACTGGAGGAAGGGGGTGATGTTGCGCAGCCCAGCGGAGGCGGCGCACAGGCGCTCGATTCCGATGCCGAGGCCGGCGGTGTCCGCGGGTACGGCTCCGGCCTCGACGGCGTCCAGGGCGAGCTGCTGCTCGTCGTCGTAGAGGCCGACGGCCTTGGCGCGTTGGGTGAAGGCCGTGGGGTCGGTCTCGTCGGTGTAGCCGTGGACGAGCTCTACACCGTCGACGATCAGCTCGAACCGCTCCAGGACGGCGGTGGTGCCGGCAGCCAGGCGGGCGCAGGGCTCGTCGCCGCCGGTCGGGTAGTCGGTCAGGAACACCGCGCGGCCCGCAGTGCCGGCCTCAAGTTCGAGAGTGATGTAGCGGCCGAGGACGTCGCGGAACGGCTCGCCCGGGTCGGCGCCGATCCGGGCGGCCATGCGCTGGTGCAGGTCGCCGATGGGCTCGGTGCGCAGGTCGATGCCGAATTCGTCGCGGACGTGGTCGGCGATCGAGAGGCGGTCGGGGGCGTAGGCGGGCAGGTGCGGGCCGACCAGGCGCCAGGCGAGGCCGATCAGGCCCTCGAAGCCGAGGTGCGCGGCGTACAGGTCGAGCATCGTGAACTCGGCGGCGTGGAGGGCGTCGGGGGCCTCGGGGCGGAAGCAGGGCCCGATCTCGTACACCCTCGGCCGGGTGGTGCTCACGTTGACGCGCAGCGCCGGGCCGATCATCGCGCGCAGGTACCGGCCCTCGTGGAGGCCGGCGGACGCGCGGCGGCCGGGCCCGAGGTCGGCGCGGCGGGCGACGGGGGTGACCACCTCGGTGAAGTCCTCGTCGTGCAGCACGGCCCGTAGGCCGTGCAGCACGTTGGCCTTGGTGCGGATGGGATCGGACAGCGCGGACATGCGTCTTCCCTCTCAACTCGACAATAGGAAAAGGCAGTTGCCGAATCCGGGCGCCGCTTGGGCGGTGCGCCCTTCTCGGAGCGCCTCAAGGTAGCCGCCCGCCGTCGAAGCGCAGAAGACCGCGCGCACCGCCGAGGGGCCCGGTGCTCGGCCGGTGGTCGAGATTCCAGCGGTGCGCGGGAGTGTTTCCCCAGGTCATCGGCAGGGTGGACGCAACGGGTACGCAACGCCCCGGCGCACTTGGCGCAACGTCACGACCCGTTGCCGCTGCCCTTGGTGCGGCCCTAGCGTGATGGCACGGCCACTCGGCGCGACGGCTTCACCAGCGCCCTCGGCGCAGCGCCCGGCCGGCTCCTTCGAGTTGCGCTCATCTGCGGCTCGACCATCCGATTCACCACGCGTGGCTGCGGCGTGTCCGCAGTCCGAGAGGAGAACCCATGGACAACACCCTGAAGCTCGGCATGCGCCCGGGCGACGGCACCGTCAAGCTCGGCATGCGCCCCGGCGCCGCCGTGAAGCTCGGCATGCGCCCGGGCATCAAGCTCGGCATGCGCCCCGGCACCGCCGCCTGACCCCGATCGTCCTGATCAGCTGACGTGCTGCTGCCGGTGGGCGGGGCGCCCCGCCCACCGGCAGCGGTTCACGGAAGGCCAACATTCAGTCCCCAGCGATGTCCGGAGGAGAGCAGATGGGCAGGCCCAGCTGGCGGTCGGTACGCCGGCGCGAGAAGACACCGAGGCGCACCCGGCACTCGACCGGCGCGTCCGGTCCCGTCCGGCAGGCGCTGGGGCCGGAGCTGATCGGCGAGCTGGAGGATCTGTGCGGTGCTCCGAGCGTCGGCCTGCGGGACGTCGCGGTGGACGTCGGCGCGATCGTCGCGGCGGCAATCGTCGGATCCCTGGTGGGGCACGTCGTCGGGCCGCTGCTCGCGGTGCTGTACATCGGGGTGCGCCAGCGGCACATCTCGAACCTGGCGCACGAGTGCGTCCATGCGAAGCTGCTGGTCACCGCGCGCGGCAACCGCCTGGTGGGGTACCTGCTGACCGGGATGCTCGGCGAGGGGCTGCGGCCCTACCGGGCCACCCACGGCGTGCACCACGCGCAGCTCGGCACCGGAGCCGACCCGATGTTCCAGTCCTACCGGGCCGGGCGCCTTCACACCGTCCATGCTCCGATGACCATGACTGCCTTTGTGCTGCGGGTGATCGTCAAGGCCGCGCTGTGGCGGCTGCCATCGTCGGCGCTGCGCACGCTGGCCACCCGCGGCCCGCGGGAGAGCCGGTGGGCGCCGGCCGCCCGCGCGGTGCTGTGGGCCGGAGTCGCCACCGCGTGCTGGACCTTCGGCGTCCTCGGCGACCTGCTGCTGTACTGGCTGGTCCCGCTGGTGTTCGTACGGCCGGTGGTCACCTGGATCACCGACCTCGGCAACCACGCCGGCCTGATCGAGAACCGGGACGACGTGCTGCTGCAGACCCGCGGCTGGTCCTCGCACTGGCTCACCCGGCACCTGCTCGGCGGCCACCTCGACGACATGCACCACCCGGTGCACCACTGGTGCCCCAAGATCCCCTGGCGGCGCCTGCCCGAGGCCACCGCCCTCCTGGCCGAGCGCCTGGAGCGCTTCGACGAGGTGCCGTGGTGCTCCGGCTACTTCGCCCGCCGCCGCTCCACGCCCGAGGTGCCGTGCGTGATCGAGGATGTCATCGCCCGCCTCACCGCCCAGCCCGCACCCCAGCAGGCCATGGCCGCCGAGCGCGCGGCCGCCTGACCGATCCCCTCCAACCTGTCCACGACCGGCCCGCCGCAGTGCCGCCCGGGCGGCACCCCCTGCCCGCCCGGGCCGTGCCGGCACCCGCCGCCGAGGAGGCGGCCACCCCATGACCGAACCCCAGTCCCAGCTCGACCCGCCCACCCAGGGTGCGCACAGCTTCGACGACTTCACCCGGCTGCGCGAGGTCGTCGTCGGCCGCGCCGACCACTACACCGCCCACGACGCCGACAGCAGCTGGCGGCTGTTCTACTACGAGAACGTCGCCCCCCACCTGCCCGACGGAAACCGCCAGTTGACGATCCCGCAGCAGATCGTCGACGAGCTGATCGAGGACGTCACCGGCTTCGCGGACGCCCTGGCCGGCTGCGGGGTGCGCGTGCTGCGACCCTCCGCCCCCGGCAAGGACGTCCAGGTCTCCTCCCCGTGGTGGAGCAGCGGCGCGACGCCGCCGCTGAACGTCCGCGACAACGCGGTCATCCTCGGGACGACGATCGTGGAGACCGCGCCGCACATCCGCGGCAGGGTCTTCGAGAACGACCACCTCAAGCCCCACTTCAACCGCTACTTCGAGCAGGGCTCGAACTGGCTGGCCATGCCGCGGCCCGCGCTCGCCGCCCACTCCCTCGACACCGCCTACTTCGACCGGCACGGCATCGACGTCACCGCGGCGATGGCCGGTGAGGACGCCCTGCCCATCGACGGCCTGGGCCTGGAGATGGTCTTCGACGGCGCGCAGTGCATCCGCCTGGGCCGCGACGTGCTCGTCAACGTCTCCAACCACAACCACGAGCTCGCCTACCGGTGGCTGACCCGCAATTTCCCCGAGCTGCGCCTGCACCGGCTGCCCGGGATCGCCGACAACCACGTCGACTCCATCGTCGTCCCCCTGCGCCCGGGCCTGATGCTGCTGCGCGACCCGAAGTACCTCGGGCTCCTGCCGGAGGCGATGCGCGGCTGGGAGGCGATCTACCCGCCGCCGAGTGCCGTGCCCGAGCAGGACTACGACGAGTTCGGGTTCGTCATCCCTACCGCGTCCCGGTATATCGACATCAACGTGCTGTCGGTCGACGAGAACACGGTGGTCGTCAACTCCCTCTATCCGGAGCTGATCGAGGTGCTGGAGCAGCGCCGCTTCACCGTCGTCCCCGTCCGCCACCGCCACCGGCGCCTGTTCGGCGGCGGTCACCACTGCTTCACCCTCGACACCGTCCGCGACGGCGGTCCCGAGGACTACCTCACGGCCTGACCCGCCGGCCCGCACCGTACATGTCCACCCGGCCGCACCCGCGCGGCCTGAGCCCGAAGGAGTACCCCGGCGATGAGCAGCAGCACCGGAGCGTGGCCCCCGCCCCGCGAATTCTGGACCGACACCCTGCCCGAGAAGACCGGCGGCATGACCCGGCCGCACCTGTTCAAGGGCATCGTTCCCGCCTCGGCGGCGAACGCGGCCGCCGTCCTGGACGGCTTCGCCGCCATCCGCCGCACCCACGTCGCCGGACTGGAGATCACCGCGAACGCCCGGGTGTACGTGGGCGAGGAGCACCGCCCCGACCTGGTCGACAAGGTGCTGGCCGCCGACGGCTGGCCGGAGGACGACTTCACCGCGTGGATGCAGGAGCAGGTCGGCGCCGAGCGGTTCAGCCTGGTCCTCAACACCCTGGAGAGCGTCAGTCCGGCGCTGGCCGCGGGCCTGGGCGAGTTCGTCGGCGCGCTGATCGACGGCTGGGGCGTCCCGGCCGGCGGCGCCGAGATGGTCGCCTTCGTCGGAAACTACTCCGGCACCGCGTTCGGCGTCCACGAGGGCTACGAGAACGCCTTCCTCACCCACTACGGACCCGGCACCAAGGACTTCTACTGCTGGCCGGCCGAGGAGTACCGCAAGCTCACCGGCGGCAGCGACCCGCTCTACGGCGACTACACGTGGCTGCTGGAGCACGGCGAGCACTTCGCCCTGGAGCCCGGCGACGCGCTGTTCCTGCCCGAGCGCGTCTTCCACGTCGGCCGGCAGACCGAGTTCTCCGTCTCCGTCGCCATCCCCCTCTACACCTTCCCCGACGCCGCCATCGCCCGGGGCTGGATCGCGCCCGACATGCTGGAGTCCCTCCTCGCCAGCGCACCTGACACCGACGCCGGCCAGCCGTCCCCGATGCAGCCGCTGGCCGCCGGCCCCGACGAGCTCGCCCGCCGCCTGGGCACGGTGACCGCCGCCGCGTTCACCGCCGCCGCCGAGCGGGCACCGGCCGTCGCCGCCCAGCACGCCCACCAGCGCTGGCACACCGTCCTCAGCAACGGCGGCTGGCAGCAGACCGAGAACGACCTCGCCCGCAACGAGGCCGCCGACGCGTTCGCCGCCGCCGCGCTCGCACCCGGCACGAGCGTCGCCGTCCGCGCCCCCTACCGGCTGATGGTCACCGGCGAGCAGGCGTTCCTGCGCGGCTGCGAGGCGCCGGCCGACCCCGCCGTCCTCACCACCGACCTGGTCGAGCGCCTCAACAACGGCCCCACCATCCTGCCCGACGACCCGCAGGTGATCTCGGCGATCCGCACGCTCGGCGCCACCGGCGGCCTGACCCTCACCACCACGCCCGAGGAGACCCAGTGACCACCACCACCCCCGCGCCCACGCTCGAGGACCTGCGCGGCACCAGCCTCGTCGAGGCGTACCTGCAGGCGAACCCGGAGACCCGCGGCTACATCCACGCCACCATCCAGGGCAACCGCAACAGCGGCGACGACCTGGTCGACAAGCACCTCAAGCCGATGATCGACACGATCTACCGGCAGATCCGCGCCCTGGTCGACCCCGGCACCCTCACCGTGGCGCAGGCCCGCATGTACATCGCCGAGCTGGCGGTCTTCGCCCGGCACAACGCCCAGTTCCTGCGCCTGGCCGCCGCCCAGGTCTACGGCTCCTGCCCGGCCCTGGGGCACGAGTTCGACCGCAACTTCCTGGAGGAGGGCGGTGAGCCCGGCAAGGTCCCCGCCCACTACATCCTCTACACCCGCGCGCTGCTCAGCGACCTCGGCCTGCTCGTCAACGGCCACGTCCCCGCCGCGGAGACCGGCCTGCTGGTCCTCCAGCACCAGGTCCTGGTGAACTCCCACATGACCGGTCTCATCGCCGGCGGCTACTACGCCACCGAGGGCGTCGCCGTCGCCGAGACCGAGATCCTGCGCGACATCACCGACCGGTACGGCGAGCTGACCACCGGCGCCAGCGGCGCGCAGCTGACGAACCTGGACTACTACTACCGGCTCCACCTCGACGAGGGCCACGAGGCAGCGCAGGTCGGCGGCATGAGCGTGGAGGAGGCCCACATCGAGGGCCTGGCCCGCTTCATCCGTCAGAGTGACCTCTTCCACCTCGACCTGCCGCAGGCCCTGGAGGGCTTCCTGCAGATCTTCAACGCGATGGCACACTGGTGGACCCAACTGGCCCACCGTGCAAAGGAACTGAACTAGTGTCCGAAACAGTCGCCGCCGCCATCACCACCGCCGCTGCCGCCACCGGCTCCGGCATCGAGGTCCGCACCGGCAACTGCCTGTGCGGGAAGATCCGCTTCACCGTCACCGGCCCGGTGGACGACCCCCACGTCTGCAACTGCGCGCACTGCGCCAAGCGCTCCGGCTCGCCGTTCCAGTGGTGGGTCGGATTCCCGGCGGACGGGCTGAAGTGGACCGGCGAGGGCGGCGAGCCGACCTGGTACGACACCTACCCCGGCAAGACCACCCGCGGCTTCTGCGACAGGTGCGGCACCCACATCGCCGCCCGCGACTACGGCGACGACACGATGATCGGCATCCTCGCCACCGCCCTCGACCACTACGGCACCGACCCGGCCCTGGTCCCCACCAACCTCAACCGGGTCGCCGAGGCCGCCGACTGGCTCGCCCAGTGCGACCCCCGGCCCGTCGCGGCCGGCTGACCCCCCGGACCCTGCGGGGGCGGGCGCACCTGACAGCACCCGCCCCCGCAGACCCACCGCCACCGGGCCGTGCCGGGACCGCCTCCACCCCGCACACCACCGCGCCCGCACCACAACCCAGGAGGACCCGTGCACCCCGGCATCCATGTCGCCACCGAGTACGGAACCCTCAAGCGCGTGGCCATGCGCCACGCCGGCGACTTCACCCGCCCCCTGGACGGCCCCGACGTCCACCCGGTCCTAGCCCGCCAACAGGCCACCAGCACCTGGGCCACCTACGACCCCGCCACCGTCCGCGCCCAGCAGGACCAACTGATCGGCCTGCTTCGCGACCGCGGCACCGACGTGGTCCTGCTCCCCACCGCGCCGGGCTGCTCCACCCAGCACTACCCCCGCGACATCGCCTTCGCCGTCGACCACGTCCTGTTCCGGGCCCGCCTCAACTCCGAGCACCGCCTGGCCGAGGCCGACGCCCTCACCGACCCCGCCGTCGGCGGGCAGCCGCTCGACCTCACCCGCGGCACGATCGAGGGCGGCGACGTCCTGCTCCCCGACACCGCCCGGGTCCTCGTCGGCCTGAGCGAGGAGACCAGCCCCGACGGCGCGACCGCCCTCCAGGAAGCCCTCGCCCGGCACGGCATCGACCGCGAAGTCGTCCCCGTGCCCTTCGCGGTCAAGGGGATCGTCCACCTCGACGACCACCTCGCCGTCATCGCGCCCGGCACCGCCCTCATCCACCGCGAGGTGTTCACCGCCGACCAGAACCGCTGGTTCGACGCCCACTTCGACCACCTCGTCCCGGTCACCGACGCCGAGGCCCGCGCCGTCCAGGTCAACGTCCTGGCCATCGCCCCCACCACGGTCGTCGTCGCCGCGGGCAGCGACCGCATCGCCGCCGCCCTGACCGCCCTCGGACTCGAGATCCTGACCGTCGACTACTCCGAGGTCACCCGCATCCCCGGCTCCCTGCGCTGCACCACCCTGCCCCTGCTGCGCACCTGACGCCGCTGCCGCGAACCGCCCGACCCCGGCAGCCGGACCGATCCTCCGCGCCCAAGCGGTGGCCCGCCACCGATTCCGCGCGCCGGTCGCCGGAGCGGCGGTGGCGGCAGCCGAGCCCGCGAGGGCAGGCCCCGCACCGTACGACACACCCGCGAAAGGCGGACCATGCACGAGACCCGAGAGCTCAAGGCGCACGGACACACCGTGCGGGTGAACGTGGACCCGGAGCCCGAGAGGGAAGGACGACCCGCTCTGTGGCCGACGGTCGGCGAGTACCCCATCTACGACCGGTTCCTCTACTCGACCATGACCAACGACCACGAGCGCAACCAGCGCTTCCTCGCCGCGCTGGCCAAGCTGGCGCCGGGCCGGCGCGTCCTGGACATCGGCACCGGAGAAGACATCCTCTGGGCGCGAGAGAGCGTGCGGGCCGGAGCCCGGCACGCCCTGGCCGTCGAGGTCATCGAGGACGCGTTCCACACGGCCGCCGGCAACCTGGCGGCCCTCGACGAGCGCGACCTGATCACGCTCCTGCGCGGCGAGTCGACCGCCCTCCAGTTCGCGCCCAAGGCCGATGTCTGCGTGGCGGAGATCATCGGCTCCCTGGCCGGCGCCGAAGGCGCGGCAGCCGTCCTGACCGACGCGCGCAACCGCCACCTGGTGCCCGGGGGCCTGGTGGTGCCGCACCGCGCAGTAACCCTGGCCGCGGCCGTCCGTCTCTCCGACCTGCTCCCCGGCCAGCCCGTCGCGTTCGCCGAGGCATCCCTGCCGTACCTGCAGAGCATCTTCGACTGGCACGGCCGGCCCTTCGACATCCGGCTGCGCATCGAGAACCCGCACACCGACGCCCTGCTCTCCGACGGCCAGCCGGTCGAGGTGCTCGACTTCAACGGCGAACTGCGAACGGAGCAGCGCACGACCACCCGCCTGGCCATCACCCGGGACGGCCACGTGGACGGCGTGCTCACCTGGCTCAACCTCTGGTGCCTGCCGGACGAAGAGCCGCTCGACGCGCTCCACATGGAGACCAACTGGGCCAGCATCTACTTCCCGCTCTTCGACCACCCCGTGCCCGTCGCACCCGGAGACGTCCTGGAACTCACCGTCGAGACGGCCCTCAGCGACGACGGCATCCACCCGGACTACCACCTCGCCGCCACGCTCCACACCACCGGCGGACAGGAGCACCACGGCTCCCTGGCGTCCCCGCACCACGGCGGCCCGTTCAGGGCCCACCCGGTCTACCAGGCCCTGTTCCCCACGACCTGACCGGACATCCGGCACGGGGCGGCCCGAGCCGTCGCGTGCCACGGCACTGCTGCTGGGCCGCCGGCATCGGTGCCACCGCCGTCGAGCACCGGGCCGCCCCGATCCCGATCCCGATCCCCTCGCCGCGGCCCGGCGCGCCCGCAGCAGCGGGCCGCCGAGCCTCCCACGCATGCCCGCACCCACGCCGACCATCGCCCGGAGACCGCCGTTGTCCAGTCCGCTCTCGCTCGTCCTCGTCGCCGTCCCGACCGTGGTGCTGGCCTGCCAGGCCGGCGGCTGGGCCGCCCGCCGGATCGGGCAGCCGCCCGTCATCGGCGAGATGGCCGTCGGCATCCTCCTCGGCCCCTCCCTTCTCGGCTGGCTCGCACCCAGCGTCCAGCACACCCTGCTGCCGCCCACCGTCCTGCCCTACACCTCGGTGCTCGGCAACGTCGCCCTGCTCGCGTTCCTCTTCCTCGTCGGCCTCGAACTCGACTTCCACTCCCTGCGGACCACCCGCCGCGCCGTGGCCTCCGTCGCCGCCGGCAGCATCCTGCTGCCCCTCGGCCTCGGCGCCGGCCTCGCCGTCATGATGTACCCGGCCCTCGCACCGCCCGGCGTGCAGCGGCTGCCGTTCGTCCTGTTCGTCGCCACCGCGCTGTCCATCACCGCGTTCCCCGTCCTTGCCCGGATCCTCACCGACCGGGGCCTGGCCACCACCCGCCTGGGCGCCTTCGCGCTCGCGTGCGCCGCCACCGACGACGCCCTCGCCTGGTGCCTGCTCATCGCCGTCACCGCCCTGGCCACCGCCGGATCCCCGCTGGACGCCCTCACCGCCCTCGCCCTGACCGCCGCCCTCACCGCCGCATTGGCCGCGGCCCGCCCCCTCGTGAAGCAGGCGCTGGAGCGCGCCGCCCGCACCTCGGAGGACCTGGTGACGGTGCTGCTGGCCGCCGGGCTGCTCCTGGCGGCGTGCGCCACCGACCGGATCGGCGTCCACCCCGCCTTCGGGGCGTTCCTGTTCGGCGCGACGGTGCCGCGCGGCCTTCCGGCCGTCGAGCGCAGCGCCGCCCGCCTCCAGGCTGTCTTCGTCCCGGTGCTGCTCCCGCTGTTCTTCGTCGACACCGGCCTGCACACCGACCTCGCCCACCTCCCGGCCGGCCAGTGGGGCTGGGCCGCGCTCGTCCTGGCCGTCGCCGTGACCGGCAAGTGGGTCGGCGCCGCCGGGGCAGCCCGGCTCGCCGGCTGCGACTGGCGGTGGTCGGCGCTGATGGGCACCCTGATGAACTGCCGCGGGATCACCGAGATCGTGGTCCTCGGCATCGGCCTCCAACTCGGCGTCATCACCCCGAACCTGTTCACGATCATGGTCCTCATGGCCGTCGTGACCACCGCCGCCACCGCGCCCCTGCTCGACCGCCTCACCCGAGGCGCCCCTGACCTCACTACCCCGGCCTCCGTCGCCGAGCCGGTCACCGCACAGACCGGCACCCCGGGAGCAACCCGATGACCACCGCCCCCGACACCCGGCCCGCCGCGGGCCACGCCGAGACGGCGATCCGCACCCGGCGCAGCACCATCCGCCTCACCGGGCCCGCCCCGGGCCCGGACGAACTCCTTGACCTGCTGGCGGCCGCAGCCACCGCGCCCGACCACGGGCAGCTGCGCCCGTGGCGCGTGATCGCGATCTGCGGCGACGCCCGCGTCCGGCTCGGCGAAGCCGCCGCCGAGGCCGCGCCCACCGCCGACCTGGCGGAGCGGATCGCCGCCAAGCACCTGCGAGCGCCACTGATGCTCGGCCTCGTCTTCCAGCCCCGCGACCACCCGACCATCCCGCGCTGGGAGCAACTGGCCGCGACGTCCGCGATGGCCACCACCCTGCTGCTGCTCCTGGACGCGCGCGGCTGGGGCGGGGTCTGGTTCGGCGGCCCGTACCCGGACGCGCCGCAGGTCCGCAAGCACCTCGGCATCAGCGGCGACGAGCAGCTGCTCGGCTACCTGTACGTCGGCACCCCCGTCCCCGGGGAGGCGCCCCCGCCCCGCGCAACGGCCGACATCGGCGCCAAGCTCAGCTGGCTCGGCGGCACCACGGCCTGACCGGCTTCCTGGTCACCGAACTGCCCGACCCGGCCGGGCTGTCAGAAGTCGTGGAGCGGGCCGCCCGTAGCGGCGTCGGCCAGGCGCCGCGCCAGGCGCCGGCTCTTGAGGTGCTGCGCCGTCGTCTTCGCTTTCGCCAGCAACTCCTCCCGCTCCGCTCGGTCGCCGCGCAGCCGGGCCAGCTCGGCACCGGTGATCAGCAGCTCCACGCTGTCCCGTGTGCGCTCCGGCGACAGACCCATCGCCACTTTCAGCGCCTGCCCGCCCTCCTCGGCCAGCCCGGCCATCGCCAGCGCCCACGCGGCCTGCCCCTCCAGCTCCGGGCGGTCCAGCCACGCCAGCCACCTCGGGTCCGCCCCGCGCCCGGCCCGGTCGAACGCGGCACGCGCTCGCTCCACCGCCGCCCGGCACTGCGCGCCGTCACCGTTGTAGGCCCAGGCCCTCGCCTCCGTCACCGAGACGTAGGCCCGCACGAGCGCGGGCGCGCCGGTGGCCGCGACCACCGCGCTGCGGGCGTGGGTCAGTACCTCCCGGCCGTCGCCCCGCACCGCCGCCAGCCGCGCCTGGTGGATGCAGCCACGGGCAAGCCGGCCGCGATCCCCGATCGCCTGCGCCAGCCGCATCGCCTGCAAGTCGTAGCGCTGTGCCAGACCCGGCAGTTGGTCGTCGTAGGCCATGCTCGCCAGTGCGAGGACTGCGTCGGCGACGCTGCCGTACAGCAGTCGGCCGCGCCCGGTGTTGAACCGGCCTTCGAGTAGTGGAACGGCGTGGGCGGCGAGGAAGGCGGCGAACACGGAACGGAACTGCCCGCCTCCGTGCCGGGCGTCCGTCCTGCCGTACAGGTCAGTGTGCGCATCCAGTAACTCGATGTCCGCCGCGGTCACCCGCCGCTGCCCGAGCCCGGCGATCTCCGCGTCGGGCAACATCACCAGCGCCTCAACCGCAGAGGGGGCTGCGGCGAACGGCATCCCATGCACTGCCGCGCTCCTGGGCATGGCGTCCATCTGCCATAGGCGTCCCAGCATCTGCACCGCGTGGCTAAGGTCCCCGTACTGGAGCGCCTGCTCAGCAACGTCCGTGTCCTCGGACGGCCATCCCAGACTCTCGGGGCTCACCTGGCGTTTGCACGCCTGAGTTAGCACGTAGCACGCTGCGGCGGCCAGTTCCGGCCCTGGGTGCGCGCCAGCGCACCATCGCGACACGGTGCTCGTGCTCACGGACCGGGGATGGCCGGTGGCCGCGCAGCGCTCGCGGATCCTCTGAGCGAACCCCGACATCGACCACTTGAGCTCGTCCAGCACGATCCGTTCAAGGTCCAGGTTTCTCTTCGAGGCGCCGCGCGTCGACGCCGTCCCGCTCATGCGGCTACCTCCGGGGTCTCCAGTAAGTGGTTCAGGTGCCGGCCGAGGACGAGGTCGAGCAGCCGGCTCTGGACTCGGGGCGCGTTCACTGGGCCTCCAGGTATGCCGGGAGCGGCGCGAGGAGCAGCACGATGTCGCCGGCGGTGGCGAGGTCGGCCAGGACGGCGGGCAGTGCCGGTTCGCACGGGCCGTGGCGCAGGACGGTGACGCTCTCGCGGGTCAGGCCGGCATCGAGGACCGCAGCGATGGTCCGCGCATCGTCGTGCCTGTCGTCGGGGGCGGCCAGCAGGACGACGTGGCTGGCCTCGGCGAGCGCGCGGGCGAGGGCTTCGGCCTGGTCCGGGCGGTAGGCGCTCAGGTCGCCGAGGAGCACGACCTTGCCGTCGGTGAGCTCGTGGGCGGCGTCGAGGTCGTCGGCGATCTCCTCGGGGCACCGGGCCAGGGAGGTCAGCACCGTGATGGCCTGCGGCATCTCGTGCATTGTGCTGGAGGTGAGGAATCCGGGTACGCCGGGGAATGCGGTGAAGCCGGAGGCGACGTCCTGGGGCTGCGCTCCGATCTCCAGGCTAGCGGCGAACGCCGCGGCTGCGGCCAGCGCGCTGTGCCGACCCGGTGTGGCCAGGGTGAACTGGTGGACCTCGCCGCCGGTGCTGACCGCCACGCGGGAGACCCCGATCCACAGGGCCTGCACGACCCGGACTCCGCAAGAGCTGTTGCTGCCCACTGTGACGACTCGCCGGTGCCCGGCCGCAGTCAGCCGCTCGGCGAGCAGCCGCGCGCCGAGGTCCGCGTGCTCGACGACGACGGCCTTTGAACGGAGCGCGAGCGGCATCAACCCGGTGAGGGCCTGGTTCATCTCGGCGCTGTCCGCGCCGGTCCGGGCCACCCCGGTGACCAGGAGCACCGTCGGAGCGCACTGCGCCGCGTCCGCGGACGGTGACGGCAGGACGGCGACCAGCAAGTCCCCGCCGCTGGAGTGCCCCGCCGCCCGGCCGGCGGGCGGCTGCTCCACTACCCACGCCGGGTTGAGGTGGGCAAGGGCGCTGACGGTCAGAGCGGCGGGGAGCGCGGTGCCGTAGGTGCCAGCCACCACGATGCTGCGGGCGGTCGCGTCCACCAACAGCGCCACCGCTTCGCTGCTGGTCAGCGCGGGCAGGTCCAACGAGGTTGCCGATGCTGCCCGCAGCTGGTCGCGGGCTGCCGGGGGACCGATCACGCAGGTGCGGTCGACGGCGGGCTGCTCGGTGGTCCGGACCGCGCTGCGCGGCAGGCCCAGCGCCTCGATGGTGCCGGACGGCGCGGTCAGTCGGCTCCCGGCCTGGGTCAGGTACTGGGCCAGGCCGGACAGCCCCGGCTCGACGGTGTCTAGGTGCGGACGCTCAAGCAGCCCGGGAAGGTGTCCGCGATGGAAGCCGGAAGGTGGTGGGGACATCGTGGTCATGGACGGTCCAAGGTCGAAGGCGGGAGTGGAACGGCAGCGGGGCCGGCGGGAAGTCCGGCGTGCGGGCCCTGGGGCAGGGGGAGGCCCCGAGGCCCGGACGGTCAGTGCCTAACGGGGACGATCTGCCGGTCCACCACCTTCCAGAGCTGGGCCAGTGACCAGCGGGTGACCTGGGGGAGGTGGTCGGAGATGTCGTCGATCCCGGGGCCGGTGAGGATCTTGGCGCCGAGCAGGGCCGGGGCGAGCTCCGCCGAGACGTACGTCCGGTCGATCGGCCCGGCGCCCCCCTGGGGAAGATCGCCGGGCGGGACGACCTGGGCCGCCTTGTTCGGCCCGTGGCCGGTGGTGGCCCGGTCCGCGCCCGGCTGCCGGAGTTCGGTGGCCGCGTACCGGCCCGCGTCGACCAGTCCGTTGTACGTCAGCAGCCGGTCGGCGTTGTCGTCCGGGCGGAAGGCGCCGTCGCCGGTCAGCACGGATCGGTTCTGGGCGTACGCACGGTCGGTGACGCGGTCAAGGGTGATCGGGCAGGCCCACGTCGGCCAGGCGTTCCAGTCGCCCTGCACGATCAGGAGACGCTCGTGCTTGGCCAGCTCGCTGAAGAAGCGTGCCTGGCCCTCCCTCAAGATGGGGTCGCTGTAGCTGGCGTGGCAGCTGGCGGCGAACATCGACCGGAAGCTGGTCTTCTTGGTGTCAGGGTGGATCATCCGCAGCAGCGCGACGCCGGGGTTGTGCCGGATGCCGCTCGGATACTGCGTCCAGCTCGGGTCCGGTGTGAAGAGATCGGGGTCGTAGAAGAGCACGTTCCCCGAGCCGGGGCGGACGTTGGGCGGCGCGGCGACCTGGACCAGGCCGAGCCGCTCGGCGACCTGGTCGCCCTGCTCCGGGCGCAGCTCCTGCAGCGTCAGCAGGGCGGGCCGCCGGGCGTTGGCTTGGGCCCGCTGTTCGAGCAGGTCCAGCGCGGGTCCGAGGTTCAGGCCGTGCTGGATGTTCCAGCCCACATGCTCCAGGACGGCATCGCCGCCGACGGGCGGTTGGAGGGTGGCCGAGCCGGACGTCATCGTAAAGCTCCTTCGGAAGTGGACCAGGGCGGTGCAGGCCGAGGTGCAACGGGACTGGCGTGTGGTCGGACCCGTTACACCTCGGGGGCGAGGGCGAGTTCGTGGGGCTGCTGCTGGCCGGTGAGAGCCGGGGCGCGGACTGTGCAGTTGGCGTGTTGGTCCGAGGCCGGGTTCAGGTGCCAGGCCAGAGAAGAGGGCAGTGCGCTGGGCCGCGCCTCATCGCCGGAGTTGTCGCGCGGGGCGAGCGGCGGCAGTGCGTCCAGGACGATGGGGTCGCGCAGCTCGGCGACCAGCTGCTGGCCGACCATGAACTCGAGATCGGGGTGGTCGAGGTCGAGCTCTTCCCAGCACGGATCGGCACCCGGACGGTGCACGGTGCCGCGGACCGCGACGATCTCGACCTCCGGCACCAGCAGCACCAGGCACCCGACAGCGAGGCGGCGGCAGTGCCGTTGTGCCTGGTGGGCGTGGCGGAGGCAGAGCGCCGGGTTCACGGTCCGGATGGCCTTGCTGGCCGTGGTGCGCGGGTCCGGGCCGGTGGGATCGGCTGGCAGGAGCCAGAGCAGTCCGTCGCGCGTCCGGTGGGCGGGGCCTCCTCCGACCAGGCAGCGGGTCCGGGAGTCCATCAGGTCCAGTTGCCGTGAGGGGTGGTGCACCGTCCACAGCGGCGCGCCCTGCGACGTGCCGGTCCACGACTCCCACCGGACGCCGTCGATCGAGCGGACGTCCGTATCGCGGGGCGGGGTTGGTGCGGGCGGTGCCTCCCCTGTCCAGGCCAGGATCAGCGGGACTGGCTTGCCCTGGAACCGCACCGGGTCAGGACACTGCAGCAGCAGGCCGTCTGCGGGTGCATCCGGGTCGAGCAGGGACGGAGTGCTCACTGGGGCCCCCAGCCCGTCGGCACCGAGGTGACTGGGACACCCTTGCGGGCAGTCGCTCCGTACGAGGAAGCACCGTGCGGGGTGGCCCGTCCGACCTCCGCGTGCGAGAGGAGGTCGAGCTCGGTGATTCCGGTTCTCTGGAGCTGCCAGTCACTCAGCAGCGACGCGAGGCTCGCGCCGGTCCGGGGGTAGTAGGCGATTCCGGCGCTGCGGTAGGTGAGCTCCAGTTCCCGGCCGATCGGGACGTTGGCGCGGTCGAGCGTCTGGTGGCTGACCGTCAGGACGCTGCCTACGCTGACGAGGCCGTGCAGCAGCGCGACGGCCTGGTGCGCCTGCTCGTCGGTGAGTTGCTGCAGCACGTCCGCAAGGATCAGCGCGACCGGCCGGTCCAGGTCCAGGACGGACAGACTCCGCAGCGAGGATGCGAGAGAGTCCGGCACGGTCAGGTCGACGTGCAGGTAGCGGATGGCGGCGGGCGCCGGAGCGGTGAGCAGCGCCCGGGCGTGGGCCATCACGCTCACGTCGGCGTCGGAGTACACGATCCGGGCCGCTGGCTGGTGGGCGAGGACGACGTCGTGGACCGGGGTGGAGGCTGGCATGGGGTAGCCGCATCCCAGGACCAGGTACTGGTCGATTCCCTGCCGGGCGAAGTCGGCGGCGCTCGCGGCGGCGAACGCCCGGCTCGACCGCGCCATGGCAACGGTGAGCGGGTCGACGGCCATGAGTTGCTCGGCCAGAGCCCGGTCCGGCGCGAGGTGGTCGCCGCCGCCCAGCAGGCTGCTCTGCAGTCGGGCCCACCTGGCCCGGTCGTGTCCGAGTCCGGCGCACGGATCATCCTCGTCGGCGGCTGCCTGGTCGCGGCCGGCCAGGCTCCAGGGCAGCGGCGGCCCGTCGTGCGTCGCCACGGGGGTGCCGCTCGGGCGGTACGCGGTGGTCCGGCCGGTGCCGCGGCGCGCCAGGCCGGCCCTCATGCCGTCACCGGGCTGCTCAGGTGCTGCGGGGCGATGCTGCTGCCGTCGGGCAGCAGGGCGCCGGTGTCCTCGAAAAGCACCACGCCGTTACACAACAGGCTCCAGCCCTGGTCGGGATGGGGGGCGACCACGACGGCGGCCTGACAGGCCGGGTCGTCCGCCGCCGGGCAGTCGGGGTTGTGCTGACACATGGAGGGTCTCGATTCTGACGTCGGTCTACGGCTTCGAGCGCCGCTTCGTGGGCGATGCAAGCGGCCGGTGGGGCTGCGACTGTCGCCCGGCCAGGGCCTCGCGCAGGTCGCCGGGGTCGGTGGTGCCGCGCCCGGGCGGGACGGCCCAGTGCACGTCCCGGCCGCTGAGCACGTGCCACTGCGGGACCGCGATGACGGTGCCGTGTCGCAGCAGCCGCGCGGTGCGGGTCGCCGCCCACGCTTCACCGCGGTGCTCCGTCGGCGGCTGCCAGCACCAGCGGCTCGGCGGGCGCGGGGGTGGATGCGGGGGCGGCCCAGGCCCCGCGGGCCGCGAGTTTGCCGGCGAACCGCTCGGACCAATCGGGGTAGCGTCCCGGGTGAAGGAGCCCCTCGGCCAGGCGATGCGCCTGCACGTCCCCGGTCCCGGCCGGCGGTTCGACGCACCAGCTGTCCCGCATCAGCCGCGCCATCGCGCTGCCGGAGTAGAGCGCGTCGGCCGCGTGGATCTCCATCCCCTGGCGCACGGAGTCCAGCAGCAGCGCCACGCCCTCGTGCTTGGAGGCGATCAGCGCGCTGTCGCAGGGCTGCCCGCGGTCCAACATCGAGGCCGCCTGGTAGACCAGCGCGCTCGCCGCCGCCAGCCGGGCCTGCATCTTGCCGATCTTGTGCTGGACGACGGGTAGGTCGCCCAGCGGTCTGCTGTAGCGCACCCGGTTCTGGGCCTCGCTCACCACCCGCTCCACAACCGCGCGGTGCAACCCCAACGCAACCGCCGCCAGGTTCACGCGCCCGTACAGGATGCTGGAGGAGTACGCGACGGCGAGCCCGCCGCCGACCTCGCCGACGACCGCCGAGGCTGGCACCTTGACGTTGTCGAACCTGATGCTGCCGAAGCTGAAGCCGTGCAGGCCCAGTCGCGGCTCGTGCGGTTCCAGCGCCACCCCGGGCCGATCCGCTTCTACCAGGAACGCGGTCAGGCCCCGGGAGCCCGGACCGGTGCGGACCACGACGCCGTGGAGCCCGCCCACGTGGGAGTTGCCGACGAAGCACTTCTTCCCGTTCAGCACGTAGGAGCCGCCGCTGCGCCGGGCGGTGGACCGCATGCCCAGGACGTGGCCGCCGGACCCTGTCTCGGTGACCGCGATCGTGGGCAGCACGCTCCCGTCGGCGATCGTTGGCAGCCAGATCCGCTGCTGCTCCTCGCTGCCGAACAGGGCGATCTTGGCGACGCCGAGCTGAGAAGCCTGGGCGACCGCGCCTGCGGCGGCGCTGACCCGGGACAGCTCCTCCACGATGATCGTCTTGGCTTCGTGGCCTGCGCCCATGCCGCCCCACCGGGGGTCGATGGTGACGCCGATCCAGCCCTGGTTGGCGATCAGCGAGGCGAGTCCACGGTCCACGGCCTGGTCGCGCTCCATCGCCGCGACCCGGGGGGCCACCTCCTGGGTGGCGAAGTCCCGTACCGCGCGGCGCAGTTGCTCGTGAAGTTCGGTGGTCACCTGCGTGCTCCTTCGGTGTGCCGGGGTCAGTAGCTGCGGGCGCGGACGGTGATCAGCTCGGTGACCTCCGCCTGAAAGGTCTTGATCACGGCCAGGGAGTGGCGGCCGGTGGACAGGGGGAGGGCCTGGGTGCCGACAGCACAGACGGTGCCGAGGACGATGCCCGTGTCGGGGTCGGGCAGCGGAGCGCCGACGTACGTCCGGATTCCGACCTGGTCGACCACGGGGTTGCTGGAGAATCGGGCCCACGCCTGCACATCAGGCAGCACGAGCGCGGCATCGCGGTCGAGCAGCGCCGGGCAGTAGCCGTGGTCTACGCGCATCGTGCGGCCGACCGGCGGCATGCCGGGCGCGCTGTAGAGGCCGACGAACGCCTGGACGTTGGTGATCACGTTGACCATGGCGTACGGCTGGTCGAGCGCGGCGGCGATCCGCCCGGCGACGTCGTCCAGGCCCTGCATCTGCAGCAGGTCCAGGGCGTTGATCCGGCGGATGCGCGCGCTCTGCTCCCTGGTTAGTGCCGGCTCGACCGGCAGCTCGGAGAAAGTCACAGCGGCGCTCCTCTGGAGGCAAGGCGGGATCGGGCGGCGTCCAGCGCGGTGGCGATCAGCGTGATCAGGACGTGGGCGGAGGAGGTGGCGTCGCGTGCGTCGAAGAGGACGACGGGCACGGCGTCCGGCAGTTCCATCGCCTGCCGCACTTCCTCGGCGGTGTAGGTGTGGAGGGAGTCGGCGAAGCGGTTCACGCCCACGACGAAGGGGATCTGCCGGCGCTCGAAGTAGTCCAGCGCAGGGAAGGCATCGGCCAGCTTCCTCGTGTCGGCGAGCACCACGGCGCCGGCGGCGCCGAGGACCAGGTCGTCCCAGCTGAACCAGAACCGCTCCTGACCCGGCGTCCCGAACAGGTACAGCTCGAACCGGGCTCCGCCGTCGTCGAAGCAAACCTTGCCGAAGTCCATGCCGACAGTCGTGGTCGTCTTGCCTTCCACGCCCGCCAGGCTGTCGATCTCCGAGCTGGCGTAGGTCAGCGGCACCTCGGTGGTCAGCGGCTCGATCTCGCTGACCGAGCCGACCATGGTGGTCTTGCCCACGCCGAACCCGCCGGTGACCACGATCTTCAGGACCGTGACCGTGGCCTCAGCCGGCCTGGGGGAACTTGCGTCGTAGCCCGGCAAGGGTGGCCTCCAACATCTGTACTCCGGGGCGCGCAGCGTCCAGCGAGGCGACGACCGACAGGCCGCCGGAGTCGATGAGGTCCGAGATGAGCACCTGCGCTACCAGGACCGGCAGCCGCAGCCTGCCCACGACCTCGACCACCGGCAGCGGTGTGGAGCTGCACAGTTCCAGGAGCTGGCGCTCGGCGGGCGCGCAGTGGGCCAGTTGGTCGTCGGGGGCGGGCCCCCGGCCGATGAGGGTCTCCAGGCGCATCCGGTGCCGCGGGGCGGTCCGGCCGCCGGTGAGGGCATACGCGGGGATGACGCCTTCGTCGTCCCGCCGCCACGGCTCGGTGCTGCTGGCGACCATGTCAGCCCGTCACCCGCGCGGGAACGACCAGGTGCGGGGCGATGCTGTTCACGAACTGCCGCGCGGCGTAGGCCACGACCCCGGGGTCGGCGCCGCTGCCCGTCGCCACGCCCAGGACGCAGCCGGTCACGTTGGCGGTCTCGGCGGAGACCTTCCAGGGCGGCAGCCCCTCCCCGGCAGACATGATCATCACCAGGCTGCCGTCGCCCAGCTCGGCGACGCACTGCCGTCCGGGTGCGGCGATCCCACGAAGGTCCCCGAGCCGACTCGTGGTGTGGAAGGCGCTGGTCGTCAGCGCCGCCCAGCGCGCGCGGTCCGCTTCGTCGGTCAACGTGCAGGCCAGCGACAGCCCGTCCAGGCTGGCGAAGACGGCGTCCTCGACGCCGGCGGTCGTGCCGACGAAGTTGACCAGCAGCCAGCCCAGGGTCTCGGGGGTGAACTCGGTCTCGGTCATAGGTTTCTCCATCAACTCTGAGAAGGCTCGGTGGTGGTGGTCAGCAGATCCGCCTGCCGGGTGCCGGCGAGCCAGCTGGCCGCCAGCGCCGTCGAAGCCGAGGGCGGCTGGGTCTCCTGGGCGGCCGGGACGCGTTCCGGCCTCGCCGTCGCCAGCGGCACGCTCGGCCGCACACGCCGCGGCAGGGGCGGTGCCCCGGAACTGGTGCGGCCCGGCGCCGGTTGCACCGCGCTGGCCACGTACGGCTGGACCTGCGGTCCCACCGCGGCAGTGGGCAGATAATCAGCATCAGGCAGTGCCGGCGGCGCCTCCGTGGTCAGGTACCGGCCGGGGACGAAGACCGAGGCCCGCACGCCCGGCGCAGCGGCCTCCAGCGAGATGGTGAGCCCGTGGCTGCGCGCCAGCCGCGCGCTGACCAGCAGACCGAGCTGTCCTGAGCGCAGCTGCTGGATCGCCGACGGACCCTCCGGCCAGGCCAGGACTCCGTTCAACCACTCCAGGTGCGCACCCGGCAGGGACAGACCGCGGTCCTGAACGGTCACCAGCACGCCCTCGGGCACCATCGCGGCATTGACCACGGCCCGTGACCCGGGCGGCGAGAAGCGGGTCGCGTTGTCCGACAGCTCCGCCACGATCCGCGTCAGCGCCCAGGCGACATGGCCGGGCAAGTACAGCTCCTGGCTCGGCGGCACGTGCTGGACCTGCCGGAACGCATGGATCTCCGCAGATCCGGTGCGCAGCACGGTGGCTAGTGCGGTGCTGCGCGCCAGTCCGCGCGGGACCTGCCCGGCGAGCAGCGCCGCGTTCTCGATCAGGCGACGCAGCAGCACCGCGCGGTGGTCGACGCCGAACAGCAGATCCAGCAGCTCGGGATCCTCCACCCCCCGCTCCGCCTCGCTCAGACCCACCACCGCCTGGTCCACCAGCGGATGCGCCCGCCTGGCCAGCAGCAGCAGTGCCTCCGTCCACGCGGGCAGCTGGTCGGCGACCGCCTGGCTGCGCTGAGCCTCTTCGAGCTCCCTGAGCTGGCGCGTCGCGGAAGCCGCCCGGTCGTACCACCCTGCGGCTTTCTGCTGCTCTTCAGCACGCCCCCGAGCCAGTGCCCGGGCGCTGGCGACGATTGCGTCCAGCGCAGCCGCGAAGGCAGTGCCGACCAGCACGTCATCCGGCGTCGGATCGAACGGTTCGCTCCACCCGCGCACCAGCGCCGGCAGCCACCCTTCAGCGAGTCGCTGCGCCGCGGCCTCACGGGTGTGCATTGACTCGGCCTGCGCGGCGGCCTGGGCGCGGGCGCGGCGATGCGCCGCGCGTTCACGCCGCCACAGGATTGCGGCGCCGATGGCAGCGGCGGACGGCGCAGCGGCTGCGATCCCGGTGATCAGCATCGGCCGGCCCACCAGACCGGCGTCGGCGTGGAGCGGACGGCGGTGCGCGATGCCGCGGCCACGGCGGCCAGCGCGCCGAGAACTTCGTCTATCAGCATCGTGGGCAGTCCCAGTGATTGAAGGAACTCGGTCATGGATCCGCTGCCGCCGAGGGTCGGGGGACGCCCTGGGCGGCAGCGGTGTCACAACCGTTGCCGTGAATCGGCGGCACCACTAGGCCGCGGAGTGGCCACCTGGTGGCCACCTCGCCAGCGGGCACCCCGACGGCGCCCTGTTGGATGCGTCATTCATGACGGTTTGTCACCCCTGGGCGCGCACCTGCCGAAGTGCGAGGTGGCCACCAGGTGGCCACCTCGCGGCCTAGTGGTGCCGCCCCGCGGTGCGCCACCGTGGGCTTGGGCCGCAACAAGGCCCGTGCCGCAGGGAGCACCACAGCGCGAGGAGGCGACGATGCCCCCCACCAAAGACGTCCCCGGCCTGGTCAATGAGCACAAGCTCGGGGACCTGCTTGACTCCCGCGAGATCCGCTTCGCGGACGCGGATCGGCCACCCGCGGTGGCACGCAAGGCCGTGCGGTCGGCCCTCGGCCGGCGGATGCCCGAGCTCGTCGACGACGTCGTGCTGGTCACGGACGAGCTCGTCACCAACGCCGACACCCACGGCGGCGGGTCGGTGGGGCTCATCCTCAGGCTCTACGAGCGGGGAGCTGCCGTGGTGGTCGAAGACCTGTGCGGCAGCATCGAAAAGATCACGGACAACCTGTCGGCCGAGTCCGACGCGGAGGAGCAGCGCGTGGATGCGCTACAGCTGGCGGAAGGTGGCCGCGGCCTCTTCCTGGTCGACGCCTACGCCGCAGGATGGGGCGTAGAGACGGCATCCTCGCCGGGCTCCTGCGGCGCAACCGTGGTGGCCGTCTTCTCGCTGGGAGCCGCATCCTGATGAGCCTGCAGGTGACGCCCCGGCTGCTCGCCTCCCATTTGACGGTCCATCCGCTGGGGGTCGGCTGCCGGGCCATCGGCGAGGAGCCCTGCGGCCGTGAGGGGACCACCGACAAGCAGTGGATGGACGGCATGCGCAGAGCGGTCGAGCGAGGAGCGACGCTCTTCGACACTGCTGACACCTACGGCGACGGCCACGCCGAACGCCTTCTCGGCAAAGTCCTGCAAGAGTCCCGCCGCCAGGGCCTGAATCTGCAGGTCAGCAGCAAGATCGGGCATCGTGGCTCAGCGCCGCACCCCTACGCCGGCCCGCATCTGAAGCACCAACTCGAGCAGAGCATGGACAATCTCGGCGTCGACCACATCGACCTCTACGTACTGCCGACCTTCGACTTCGGCGACAACGACCGGTACCTGGGCCCCGCGATCGAACAGATGCGAACCCTTCACCAGCTCGGCTACATCGGGGCCATCGGCCTACGCGGGCCCCGCGCCGAGCTGGCCGGTGACCAGATCCTGGAGAACATAGGCCGGTTCCTGCAGCTCTTCCGGCTGATCAAACCGGACGTGGTCCTCGCCGACTTCAACGCGCTCACTCCGCTGATCGACCTCGACGAGGACGAGGACCTGTTCGCCTTCGCAGCACGTCATGACGTCGGCGTTCTGATCACCGCCCCCTTAGCAGGCGGCTTCCTTACCGGCCGACCCGACCGGGCATCGTCGACGGTGCCCGGACGGAAGCGAGGCGAGGTCCTCCACCGGCTGATGGACCCGCTGCGCCAGCGCCTGGGGGACCGGCCGGGCCTGCTGGCCATGGCCGCGCTGCGCTACTGCCTGAGCCGGGGCCAGCACACCGCGGTCCTGGCGGGCTTCGGCACCCCCGACCACGTCGCCACGAATTTCGACAGCCTCGACCTGGCCTTGAGCGCGGAGGACCTTGACCTCATAGCGGGCATCTACGCACGTCTGCGCTCCGAACTGCCGGCTGAGACGCAGAAAGCTGCCGTGGGCACGCCCGTGTGACTTCAAGCGGCGGGGCAGCTCGTCGGCTACACCAGCGGCACCCGGCGGCGGACGGTCCACCGGTAGGCAGACTGGTCGCGGCGCAGCTCCACCAGGTCGACCGCCCGGGCGGTGACGGCCACCGGGGCGAGGAACCGGAGCGAGCCGACCGCTTCGACGACGGGCCAGGCGTCGCGTTCCACGGGGTTGTAGGCGATGCCGAGATGGGGCCTGAACCGGGCGGTGCTGCTGCCGCCCGGCACTCCGAGCTTCCGGCCGGCCTGGGCGAGTGCGGCGTGGAGGGCGACCAGGCCCGTCCACGGAGTCACCGAGAAGCGGACGGCACCCCGTGAGCCAGCCAGGGGATGGGCCAGGAGCGGCAGGCGGGGGAGGGCGAGCCCGGCGACCTTCTCGGCCAGGGCGTCGACGGTCGCGGGGGCCACCGCGGAGGCGTCGCCGATCCGCAGGACGGTCACGTGCAGCCCATCGGGCGGGACCTGGTCGAGGCCGAGGTCCGCGAGCGCGTGCTGGCACTGGGCCGCGCGGTCGGTTAGCGCCCGTTCCCCGTCGAAGGTCAGCATCCAGTAGAGCCGCCGGGTGCGGTCCGACCAGCCCGGCCGGGCCCAGTGGTCGCCCATGCGCCCGACCGCGTCGAACGCATACTGGTCAGCGCGGACGATAGCCGCGGCGTCGTCGAGATCGCCGGGCGGGTCCGGGGGGAAGGACCGGCTGTCGGCCGCCAGCAGAGACAACGCGTGCTCACCCATCCGTTCACGACTCGTCCGGCGGACTCCCGGCAGCGGCGAGCGGCAGCGCCGCCGGCCGAGCCCGCCACGCCCGCAGTTCCTCGGCATAGTCCCCTACCGCAGGCTCGGCGCGCCACCGGTCGGCCTCCCGGTACAGCTCCACCCCGCGCTGCAGGACCGAGGTGATCGGCGGTGCCGTCCCGGACCGCAGGGCGGTGCGCCCCAGGTGCATGGCGTGCTCGACCTCGGGGCGCTCCTGCCGCAGCAGTGCCGTGGCGACGTCCAGTCCCACCAGTGCCCGGCTCCACCCGGAGTCGGACTCCTCGATCAGCGGGTCGATCTCCTCGGCGTAGCGCAGCACCTGCGGCGCGGCCCCGAGAGAGAGGTACGCGGTGACGACGTTGGCCACGGTCCGGGCGGGCGAGTACGCCTCGAAGGAGATGCACGCCGTCAGCCCTCCGGGGACCGGCTGGGCCTCCGTCAGGGCCAGGGCCTGCCCGATCGCACGCTCGGTCTCCGAGCGGCGTTGCATCCGGGCCAAGGCCCGGGCGCGCCCGTTGGCCAGCAACCGGATCGCCTGTGGGTGGTCCGGGGCCAGGGCGACCCCGGCCGCAGCCGCCTCGTCCGCCTCGCGGTACCGCCCCTGGTAGTACAGGCCCAGCGACTGGGTTCCCCGGGCCCACATCTGCAGCTCGACGTCGCCGATCGCCTCCGCGAGAAGCAGCGCTTCCTCGCAGTAGGCGTGTGCCGCGTCCGGACGCGCGGCGTTGACGGCCATGTAGCCCAGCAGGCCCGCCGTCTGGCTGGTGAGCCGGAACAGCTCGGCGCGCCGAGCCGGGGGCTGCTGGCCGTCGAGCAGGGTGTGGAGCATCGTGCGCAGCAACTTCGCCTCGCCTGCGAGCTGCTGCGGCCCCAGCGCCTCGTACCGCTCCACGATGCTGAGGATCGTGGTCCTCGCCATGTACACGAGTGAGGTGTCCACATTGGAGGTGGTCAGGCGCCGGGCCCGCTCCAGGACGGCCAGAGGGTCGTCCAGATCGAGCACGGGAGGGAGCACCGTCGCGGCGGCCGGCGCAATCGCGGAAAGCGGGCCGCTGAGGGTATCAGGGTCGACGAACTCGAAGAGCCGGTCGACGGACATCCTGAACATGTAGGACAGGACGATCCCCGGCCGAGTGGTGGGCGTGCCCTTCAGGCCGACGGTCATCCACCGGGTGTAGCTGCGCCGGCTGACGAGCACGCTCGCCAGCCTCCGTTCACCCGTTTGCTCCGCCGCGACGCGCGCGAAGTGGGCGAACTGCAGATTGAACTGCTCGAAGGTATCCCAACCCATCTCCTGGGCCAGGACCTTCAGTCGGGGAACGAGTTCTCCCACCGCTGCCCACCACCCCTTCTTCAGTCGTTGCCCGGCTCGCTGCGGACGGGACCGGACGCGCCGTCACCCTGCAACACCTGGAGCGTCTCGGCGAAGCTGGCGGTCAGAGCCTCGAGCACCGCCTTGCCTTTCTCCGGCGTGCCGAGCGAGGGACGCCCGACGACGCCCGTGGGCGTATACGCCCCAAGGCCGCGGACCAGCAGATGGGGCCGCTCGGCCACGTGGTCGGCCTGCTGGTAGCCATCGCGGACGACCTCGGGCCACAGGTACAGCAGGACGGAGGTCTCGATCTCGCCGGCGTGCATGTCCTCGTGCCCGGTACTGGCCAGCTCGGCGACGGCCCGGGCGTGCTCCCAGTCCTCCCGCCGGGGGAAGAGCGCCATGCGCGGCGCGGGCCCGGTGTTCGCTTCCTGGACGACGTTGGCCAACACGTAGTTGCCACCGTGGCCGTTGACCACCACCAACTGCTCGACGCCGGACTCCTGGAGCGAGGCGGCGATGTCGGAGATCACCAGGTTGAGCGTCTGGGAGCGGATGCTGACGGTTCCTGGCCACCCGGCGTGCTCGTGGGAGCAGGCGATGGTGATCGGAGGGAGCAACAGCAGGTCGTACGCGCGCGCCAGGGCCTCGCTGATGCCGGAGGCCATGAGCGTGTCGGTGGACAGCGGGAGGTGGCTGCCGTGCTGCTCGAAGCTGCCGACGGGGAGCACCGCGACCTTGGCCGCGCGGCTCCGCTCATCGGTGGTGGTGGACGTAGGGAGAGGGAAGTTCATGGTCACATTCTGGGAGGGATGAGAGCGAGTGAGGACCGGAACGTCCGCAGTTCCGGCTGCTGCTGATCGGCCCGCCCGGCCAGCAGGGCGAGCTGGCGCAGGCCGCGGTGGACGCGGCTGGAGCCGACCGCGGCGTTGGCGGACAGCACCTCGCTCCCCAGCGACCCGGCCTCGGCCAGCCGACCGGTCTTGAAGTAGCTGACGGCCAACCAGACCTGGGAGAGGAGCTCGTCCTGCCGAAAGGCCGCCGGCCAGGCGCCCAGTACCTGCTCCAGGGCCGACGCGGCCAGCGCGTACTCGCCCAGCAGCATCTGGCAACTGGCCTCGTGCGCCTGGACGTAGGCCGAGACGCAGTGCCGGCCGATGGTCGACGGATCGTCCAGGCCCTCGGTCATGTCGGCGAGGTCGACCAGCTTCGTCGCCTCAGCGATTGCCGAACGGCTTCCCCGTCCGTCGCCTGCGAGGGCGTGGGCCTGCGCCTGACGGACCGCACACAGTGCGCGGTCGCGGGGGTTGTCGCCGGCGGACTGCCACGCCTGGCCAGCGAGGGAGAGCGCGTCCGCGACCTCGTGCCGTTCGACGGCGCGCTGCGCCTGCCGCATCCTGACGTAGGAGACCAGCTGGGTGTCCTCCGCATCCTGGGCCAGCTGCAGCGAGCGGTCGAGCCAGAACCCGGCGTCCGGGCCGTTCGGCGTGTTCTCGGCTGTCCAGCTCGCGAACTCGGACCAGCGCGACTCCACCGCGAGGAGGGCTACGGCGAGTCGGCCGCTGGTCTGCTTCCGGAACTGGCGGATCACCGACATCTCGCGGACCGCGGACTGGTGGAGCTGGCTGGGGCCGAGGGCGTTGTGAGTCGTTGCCAGGATCTGCAGCATCCCCGTCCAATGCGGAACAAGGGCCGGATCAACGAACCGAGCCTCCGCAGGGTCCGGGGTCTCCGCTGCCATCTCGGCCGACGGGGCGGGGGGAGCGAACGCGAGAGGTTGCGGGCTGACCCGGAAGAGATCCTCCGCCGGGAGTTCGAGAAGGTGCTCCAGCACCAGGCACGTCTCGGGGTTCGGAAGCCCCTTCATGTCACCGGCCATCCAGCGCGTGAAAGTGCGGTGCGAGACGGACACGGCGGCGATTCGGTGATCCTGCTTCAGCTCGGCTGTCTCGACGGCCGCGCGGCCGAAATGTAAGGCGAATGCCTCGTAGGTCCAGCGCTTCGCCTTTACGCGGCGACGGAACTCGTTCACCCGTTCACCTCCGGCGCCATCGAACGGAAGTGCACCGAGTGCTGGCCGGGTGACGATGCTGGCCAGCTGCTCCCGGCGACCGCGTAGGCAACCGCAAGGACCCCGGACAGCCCTGCCGAAGCTTTCGTACCCCTAAGAAGAGGATGCTCACCGAGGTCCCTTCGGCTGGTCGCGGTCCGGCGCCTCGACCGCGGGCCTCAACCTCACCGTCAGGTTGCCGCGACAGTACGCATGGTGACTTGGCCAGAATGCCGCCTGTCCGCGTGTACCTGCAAGCAGTTCGAGCACACCGGGCCAATGGTCAAACGGATTAGGGCGAACTGCTCATCTCACACGACTCGGTGTTCCGCCGCGCCGCTGTCGGCTTGAGGTCCAACGAGTGATGTGATCAAGGTCGCTCGGTGTGGGCTTCACTTGCAGCGGCTTCCTGGCTATGGTCCGTCGTCCCTCGGCTGGGATTGGCCCGGCCGCGGTGTCGAGGAGGCTCTCCCTGCGCATCCACCGCAGCGCTCACCCGTCCAGTTTCGTGATCATCCCGAACGCCTTGGCGCAGAACCGTGCCATGAGCTACACCGCCCGCGGGCTGCTGGTGGACCTCCTGTCCCGACCCGACGACTGGCGCGAGACGTGCCGGCAGATGGCGGACTCCAGCCCGCAGGGCCGCAAAACCCTGGCGGCGGCGCTGGACGAGCTGCGGGCCTGGGGGTACTACCGGGTGGAGGTGGTCCGCCTGCCGAACGGCCGGATGCGCTCGGAGGCGCACGTCTTCGACCGCCCGCAGACCGGGATGCTGCCGGGTGCCACTGCGCCGGGCTCCGGTGAACCGGACTGCGGTGATCGTGGCGTCCTTCCAAAGGACCTGGTCAAAGTACCCTCCCCCCCTAGCGACGAGGAGACGGAGCCGCTCGCCGAGGCGGCCCCGGCCGACGAGGAGGGAGGGCGGGAGGAGCCTGCTCCCGAACTGATACCTCGGCCCCGCCGGGCGGCGCCTGCGGTGCACCCGGAGGACCTGGACGAGGAGACGCTCGCGGCGGTGAACGCGCTGCTGAGAGCTGTTCGTCCGGAACGGAGGCTGCCGCTGGGCGTGGCGGAGGCGGCGGCGCTCGCCCCGCTGGTCCGGCAGTGGATGGAGCGCGGGGCCTCGCAGGACGAGCTACGGCAGGCGCTGCTGACCGGGCTTCCCGAGGTGGTGCACTCCCCGGTGGCGGTACTGCGGTCGCGGCTGGAGCGGAAGAAGCCCGCCGAGCGGACGGTCGCGCCGCAGCGGCGGCTGGCGGAGTGCGAGCAGTGCCGCGACCCGCTGCCTGAGCCGGGCCTGTGCGGGGCCTGCCGAGGAGCGGGGCGTGCGGACGGCGCGGCGGATCGCGGAGTCGAGGCGACCGCGCGCGGCATCGCGAAGGTGCGTGCGGCGATGGCGAGTTCACGGCGGTGAGGCCCGCTGTGAGCCGGTGACCAGCGGGGTGGCCCTGGTGGACCGGATGGCCGCGTGCGGGCGGCTGCCGGCCCGGTGTGGGCCGCCATGGAGCACGGACGGGGCCTGCCGGTGGGTGGTGCTGCCCGGTTCTGCAGGCAGCACCACCGTCGGCTACAGCTGAACGGGCAGCGCCTCCAGCCCGCGGACCAGCCGGGAGTGCCGCCAGAGCAACTGCTCAGCAGGCTCTGCCAGTTGCAGGCCGGGGAAGCGCTCCAGCAGCAGGAGCAGGACGGTCTCGACCTCGACCTGGGCCAGGGGAGCGCCGAGGCACCGGTGGATGCCATGGCCGAAGGCCAGGTGCGACCGGGCGTCGGGCCGGTCGAGGTCGAGGCGGTCCGGGTCGGTGAAGCGGGCCGGGTCGCGGTTGGCGGCGCCGGGGCTGACGAAGACCGGGCTGCCCGCCGGCACCTCCGTCTCGCCGAGCCGGGTGGCCTTCGGCGCCCACCGCCAGGTCGCGATGCTCACCGGGGAGTCGTAGCGCAGCAGCTCGTCGACCGCGCCGGGGACTCGGCCGTGGTCGGCGCGCAGCAGCGCGAGCTGCTCGGGGTGCTGCAGCAGGGCCAGGACGCTGTTGCCGATCGCCGCGGTGGTCGTCTCGTGCCCGGCGACCAGGAGCAGCACCGCGAGGGAGACCAGCTCAAGCTCGCTGAGCCGGTCGCCATCCTCGTCGCGGACGGCGACCAGGGCAGACAGCAGAGCCTCGTCGGGCTTCTCGCGCTTGGCCGCGGCCAAGGCGGACATGTAGTCGGCAAGGGCATGGGAGGCGGAGTCGATCCGCTCGTGGTCGCCGGTGGCGAGCAGGTCCGAGGACCAGCGGTGGACGCTTGCGCGGTCGGCGTCGGGGACACCGAGGAGCTGGCAGATCACGGTGACCGGCAGCGGCACGGCCAGCCCCTCCATCAGGTCCACCCGGTCGCCGGGGGACCAGCCGTCGACCAGCTCCTCGGCCAGGGCGCGCACCGCTGGCCGCAGCTGCTGGACGCGGGCCGGGGTGAACGCCCGGGTGACCAGGCGGCGCAGCCGCGTGTGGTCGGGCGGGTCGCTGTTGAGCATGGTGCTGGCCAGCGCGGGGTGCAGCGCGCGTCCGGAGGGCCGGTCGGCGAAGAACGCGACGGTGTCCTTCGACAGTGCCGGGTCGGCGAGCGCGGCTCTGGCCTGGTCGTAGCCGGTGACCACGGCGGTGGTCCCGGAGCTGCCGCCCATGGACACCTGCGCGACGGGGCACCGCTGCCTCAGCGCGGCGTAGACGGGGTAGCGGTCGCGGTAGAAGGCGGGGTCGGAGAAGGGGTTGGCCATGGTGCTCGCTCCTATGCCGCGTGAGCGGGGGGCTGGTGCGCTGCGGCGATGCGGTGGACGATCTCGCTTCCGGTGTACTGCTCGGCCACCAACCGTAGCCAGACAGCCTCCTTCTCCAGATCCGCCTCGCGGGCGGAGCCGTTGTCGGCCAGAGGCGCCGGGTCGCGCTGGGCGCGGGCGCTCCAGCGGGCTGCCTGGATGGCACCCGCGACGATGGTCGCTTCGACCACGGCCTCCGCCTCGATGCCGGTGAGGCCGGCGGCGGACACCGCTTCCCCGGCGGCCTCTTGCACCGCGCGGGAGCGGTGCCCCTCAAGGCTGAGGATGCCGTCGGCGATCTCGACGGTGCGGCGGTGCAGGACGAGGTCGGGCTCCGCGCCGCCGCCGAGCGTGTTCAGCACGACGTCGGGGTCCACTGAGGTGATGTCCTGCCACAGGGGAGCCATGATCTGGGCGGTCTGCCGCTGCCAGGCGGTGAGCCTGCGCTTGGCCAGCGGCCACAGCATCGCGGGCACGGTGAGTCCGGCGGTGATCAGCAGGACGCCGCTGAGCGGGGCGGTGAAGGAGAAGGCGCAGCGGTACGGGGTCACCAGGGAGGTACACCGCGGACCGCCGGGGAACAGCTCGACGTGCGCGAGGCTGGCGGCGGCGTTGACGACCTTGTAGAGCAGGTAGAGCAGGACGAAGAAGCACCCGCCGGTGACGGCCTTGAGCCCGATCTTGTGGACTCGCCAGTCGGTCTCGGTGCTGCGCCGCCAGGTCTGGGTGAGGGCGTCGTAGGTGGCGTGGCCCATGAAGGCGACGTAGGCGATGGTGTAGAGCGTGAGCGTGGCCGGTGCCTGGCCCCAGTGGGTGTTGGTGAAGGGGCTGCTCCAGCGCCGGTCGGCGGGGGTGGCGAAGAACGCGACGCCCATCGCCGTGACGGCCAGGGCGAGCAGCCGCAGACGGGGCCGCAGTTTGGCGCGAGCGGGCTCGGGATCGTAGTTGAGGGCGAAGAGGAAGCCGACGACGGCGAGGCTGGCGCCGAGCATGAGCACGTTGCTGACGAGCTTGGCCAGGTCCCGGGTGAGCAGGTCGGCGGCGTCCTGGACCGCGGGGTTGAACCCGGTGATCGCGACGGCCCAGGCGACGAGCAGTACAGCGGTCGAGGCGGCGTTGGAGGGTCTGGGCGTGTCCGCGGGGCGGGGACGCATCCAATAGGCAGCAGCCGCGAGGAGCAGGGCGGGCAGGCCGAAGGTGACGATGGTGATCACGGTGGCGCTGTTCTCTCGTCTTAGGTGTACATGGCCGCCCACCGCTCGGAGGCGGCGGTGGGTCGGGGTGAGGGCGTCCTGCGCTCGCGGAGCATCCGCGAGACGAGCAGCGAGCCGAGGTGTTCGGCCTCCTGCTCCTCGGGGGTGTCGTAGGAGGTCCGCGCCGAGATGCCGAGCGAGCCCGTCCAGTCGATCTCGGCCGCGAGTTCTTCGTCCGTCTTGAAGTTGGCCCGGTTCACTGTGCCGGCGTGGTCGCACAGGATGTGGCCCAGCTCGTGGGCGATGATCTGCAGGCGCAGCAGCAGCGACGCGTTCTGCTCGTAGAAGATGACCTCGCGGTCGTCGTAGCGCTGGCGCAGCCCGCAGCCGTCGCTCTCCTGCATCGCCTTGGGCTCGCACTCGATGCGCCGGCCGACGTGGGCGGAGACTGCCTCGATCAGCTCGGTTTCGGTGAAGCGGTGCGGCAGCTCCAATTTGCGCAAGCGATCCTCGCAGGCGGTGCGCAGTGATTTGGCATGCACGATCCCCTCCCAAGAAATGATCATGGATTTTGGTGCCTTGGGATGCGCGTCGAATATCGCGACCCGGCGTCACGGCGGTAGGAGGATGTTAAGCACAGGAGATAAAGATCAACTAAGCCTTATTGGTCCCCGATGTCCGGATACTGGGCGGTACGGGTCCGGATCGTCACGCAGCGTCGCAGCCTGACGTACCTGACCTGCGAAGACTCCCGCAGCTCATAGGGGGCTCACAGGTGGCATCCAGTTGGTTCACTACCGAAAGTAATAACTGCGGGAACATGTCAAAGATAAGGTGACATGCGTCACTCTTTCTCGTCTTTGGCGGATTCCCCCGCGATTCCCCCAAGGGGTGGGATGCATTTCGTCAAGCCGGGGGGTGGCGTCCCCCCGAATGGGGGGAATGCATTCCTGACTGGCAATCAGGAATGCATTCCGTAGAATCTTCGCGCGTAGATTTTCGGCATGCGTGAGCCTGCCGCGAACGCGGGGTTTCAGGGTGCCGGTTCGTCCGACGCGTCGGCGGGGGGCAGGCCCTGGGAGCTGCGCGCCATGTCGATCGACTCCTTGACGAAGCGCAAGCCCTTGGCGTCGAGGCCCTTGCTGCGCAGAGCGATCGACTGGACGCCGGCGTCCTCCATGGCCCGCTGGAGGTCGCGACCGGCGACCTCCTTGTCCGGGTCGTCAGAGACCCAGTAGGTCGGGGGCACATCGAAGAAGGCCGCGATCTTCACCAGGGTGTCGATCGTGGGGTTGGTCTTGCCGCCCTTGCGCATGCCCCGGAGCAGGGTGTCGCTGATCCCGGTGCCGGTGGAGACCTCGGCGACGGTGTACGGGCCGCGGCCCTCGGGGTGGCGCTCCTCGAAGAGACGGTCGAGGCGTGCGGCGATCTGCGCAAGGCCCTTGTCCTTGTCAGCTTGTCCCGGCATCGCCCTGTCCTCCGTGTCAGATCGTCCCACGGGCGCACTTTAGTACCCAACAGTGCCCCGATGCACGCCGAGGCTCGAACTTTAGTGTCCCATTCTGGCGAACTCTGGTGTACGTTGATCCAGCCGAAGGGAAACTAGAGTGCAGAATCCCTGGTGGGGGGCTATATCGCGCCCGCTCATCCGGGGGCTGCCTTCGCTGGCGCGCCGGTCCGACCGGCGGGGCAGCGGCTTCGGCCGCCCTCGGCGGAGAGTCCGGAAGTTGGCGCTTCCGGACCCCTCCGCACGCGAGGACGTCGAACACGTCCGACGCCCGGCCCCCGCATCTCACAACGCGGCCGGACATCAGCCCAGGAGTATGGCATGTCCTCCTCGATCCCCACAATCGGCACCGGTGACGGCCGCTTGGTCGCCACCACCTCCGTGGCCTTCGCCGAGATCCTCGCCCGCCTCGCCCCCGGCAGCGCCTCGGTGCGCCTGAACAGCGCCGCCGAAGGCGGCCTGCCCCGCACCGCCGAGGCGTACGACGCCCAGGGCCGAAACGTCCCGCAGCCGCTGGCGATCCGCCAGGCCATGGCCCGTTGGATCAGCACCGCATTCCCGCTCGACCGCGGATGCGCCCACCACCTCGACCTGGCCACCGGGGAGCTGACCGCCCTGGCCGCTGCCGGCGGCGAGGACCTCCCGCTGGCGGCCTGAGCACCACCCTCTCCACGTCCGCCGAGCGGCAGAACCCGCCGCACCGCGGACGACCGCGCAGCGCACAGGCACACCCGCGCCGGGACCGACCGTCCCAGCGCCGGACGCAGCCGCGCCCCTGACGCGCCTCCTCCCGCCTTCACCCGTTCCGCGCTGACGGCACCGCCTGCCCTGGCGACCGGTGCCGCGCGCTCCAGGCGAAACCTCTCACCTCCATGCCTAGCACCCTCCTGCCCTCGCGCACGTCCGCCGACAGGGCACCGGGCAACCCCGGCCTGCCCGTTCCCGACCCCGAGCAGTGGATCTCCACCACCAGCTCCCGCATCGCCCCCGACCCGTACACCTGGCTGCAGGCCGTGCACTGGGCCCACGACACCGGCACCCGCACACCGGTCCGCAGCCACGGCCCGCGGTTCGGCACGACCACCGTGCTGCTGGCCCAGCAGCTCGCCCAGCTCAACCCGTGCCGGCCGGGCGTCGACTTCCTCGCCCGGGTCCTCAAGGTCTCCGTGCGCACTGTGAAGTACCACCTGGCGCTGCTGCGCGAGGCGGGCCTGCTGGCTTACCGGGTCAAGGGCACCCGCGTCCGCCAGGAGCGTGCCCGGGCAAGCGAGTTCGCCCGCACCATACCCGTCTCCTTCGACCAGGCCCTGGGGTTGCGCACCGCGCCCTCGGACACCTTCATCCGCGCTGTCGTCGGCATCTCCGAGCAGGGCCGCACCCAGCTGGCGCGACTCGGCAAGAAGGCCGCCCGCACCGTGCGCCGCAAGGTCCGCAAGACCAAAAGACCCTCTTTTTCTGGGAGTTCGGATTGCACCCCAATGGAGGGTGGTTCCTGCACTGCCTCTCCTGCGGCACTTACCTCTTCTCCCTCTGAGGGCGAGCCTCGCAACGGGAAGCCCAGCAGCGCACCGACGGAGAGAAGAACCCGCAAGACGCTGAACGCGGTTGGGCGGCGCTACCAGCTCGGCCTGGAGCTGGTCCGGCAGGTCCCGTGGCTGGCCGGCACGCCGGTAGCCCGCGTGGCCTGGGCCGTGCGGCACCTCGCCGACGCGGGCTGGACCGCCCACGAGGTGATCGCCGTACTCGCGTTGCGTGCACCCTCGGACCGGATCCACCGGCCCAGTGGCTTCCTGACCGCCCGCCTGGTCGGGACGGAGCTGCTGTTCGACACCCCGGCCAAGCGCGCCAACCTGGTCGCCTGGTGGCGCGACAGCCGCCATGCCGCCCGGGAGCGCCACGCCGAGTGGAGCAGCTCGTGGTCCGCGCCGCGCAGCAACGCGGTCGCCCGCCTGGTCCGCGATGCCTTCACCGCCGCCAAGCGTCAGCGGCAGCTCGTCGAGCTGCCGCCCGAGCCCACCGACTCCGAGCACGCCGAGATCCGCACGCTCGCCTGGCGCCAGTACCTCGCCGGACAGCCCGAGCTGGTCGCCTCCGCCGTCGTCCTCGCCGGCCGGGACAAGGCCGCGCAGATCTACGGGGCCGACCTTGTCGAGCGCGTCGTCCGCCTGACCGCCACCACCAGCCACCTCACCGCCGGAGCCACCCGATGACCCCGCCCGACGAGCCCCGCGGCGCCGACCTCGCCCGCCTGACCCTGCGCCGCGCCCAGGCCGACGCCGCCAAGCGCCCCGCAGGAGCCACCAAGGTCCGCGGACCCCGCCGCGCCGCTGTCCGCTCGTCCGACCGCGATCCGGTCGGGCTCGCCGCCGCACTCGGCGGCCTCGTCGAGCAGCACGCCTGGAACGCCCCGCTCTCCGGTGGCGCCGTCACCGACCTGTGGCCCCGAGCCGCCGGTGAACTCGCCCCCCACACCCGGGCCGTCGCCTTCGACCACACCACCGGCCGCCTCGATGTCCAGGCCGACTCGCCCGCCTACGCCACCCACCTGCGCCACTTCGCCGCCCACCTCGTCGCCGAGATCAACCGCCTGCACCAGCAACCGGTTGTGCGCACCATCCGCGTCCTGGCCGAGCGCGGCAGCAGAACAACCGCCGGCCCCGTGCCGAGCGGCGCCACCGCACCCGGGCGCCGCCCGCCCGGACCGGTCAGAACCCGGGAGAACGCCTCACCCGGCTACCAGCGCGCCCTCGCCCAGCTGCAAGCCGCCCGTGCTCGCGTCCCTGCCGACCCGCTCGCCGGACCGGCCATCGAGCACAAGGTCCGCGCCCTCGCCAGAGCGACCCCAGCGCCCGCCACCAGCAGCTGAGCGCCCCGGCCGCCGCCCCGGCGAGCCCGCTCGACACCGACCCCAGCCGCCTGCCGCAGCAGGCCCACCTCGGAGAACCCGCACCCGTGCCCGACACCCAGTCCAATCTGATCCAGCTCGCCGGTCGCCGCCGCGACAACAGCTGGGCGACCAAAGCCGCCTGCGCCACCACTGCGCACCCCGACCAGTTCCACCCGCTGCCTGACGAGAGCGAGGAGACCGCCGCCGCGAAGTCGGTCTGCGTGTCCTGCCCCGTCAGTCGGCAGTGCCTGGAAGAGGCCCTCGACCTGAACGACCGCTGGGGCATCCGCGGCGGCCTCGGCGAGACCGAACGCCTCGTGCTCCACCGCCGCGCCAGTGTCCACCGCTGGGACGAGCAGCGCATCCGCGAAGCCCTCGCCGGGCGCTCGGTGCACCTGTCCAGGCCGGAGCGCACCTCCGTGGTCACCGTTGCCGCGATCCTCGACCTGGACGTGAACACCTGGGCCCCCGTGCTCGGCATCAGCCGCAAGTACGGCCTGGAACTGCTGCGCGAAGCCCGTTCCAACATCGCCACGCAGCCGTTGACGGTCCGGCGTGAGCAGCGCATCGCCACCTCCATGGCCACCGGCCGGGCGGTCGCGGCATGAGCGAGGACAAGCGACCCGCGCCGGGCATGTCCTGGTGGGACAAAGCGGCGATCGGTGCCATGGGTGGCGTCGGCGGGGCCCTGTCGTACGACGCCCTGCAGCAGATGGCCGTCGCCATGCACATCCGCCCGGAGTTGACCTACCTGTTCCCCGTCGCCATCGATGGGTTCATCGCCTACGGCACCAGGGCGCTGGTCGTGCTGAAGGACGCGCCGCTGCGGGCCCGCGCCTACACCTGGTCGGTGTTCGGCAGCGCCACGGCCACGAGCGTCTGGGCCAACTGGACTCACGCCGTGCGCCTCAACGACATCAGCGCGCCCGGCGAGGGCCTCCACCTGCCGGACTGGTCCGTCGGTGTGCTGAGCACCATCGCTCCGCTGGTGCTGGGCGGCGCCACCCACCTCTACATCGTCATGTCCCGGCACGCCTCCGGTGCCGATGCAGAGCCCCAGGCCGACGCGGACACCCAGGGGTTGGGCGACGCCGACCAAACGAGTCTGCAGAGTGCGCCCGACCAGGACGCCGGGGCGAAGCCCGCTGTCCGGACCCGGTGGTGGAACCGCAAGCGCGCCGCAGCCCCCGAGGTCGACAACGCTGCCTCCGCTACGGCGGACCAGCACCACGAACTGTCCGCCGTCTCCACACCGTCCCCGGTGTCACTGACCAAGGCTCCCGAGGGGCCGGCCGCTCTCCCGGCGGGACCGGCCGCCGCCTCGGGGCCGCAACCTCAAGCCGTCCCCGTCCCCGTCCCCGTTCCCGGCACCGAGGCC
This sequence comes from Kitasatospora sp. NPDC059973, assembly GCF_042737525.1. NCBI lineage: Bacteria > Bacillati > Actinomycetota > Actinomycetes > Kitasatosporales > Streptomycetaceae > Kitasatospora > Kitasatospora sp. NPDC059973. The sequence goes on from NZ_JBHWUI010000005.1 coordinate 105,362, forward strand.
GCCGCTGGCAGGACCGTCCCCGGTCCCCAGACCTCCGTCCCCGGCAGCGGGACCGCCGCAGGGGACGGCACGGTCCCCACCCCACGGACCGTCCCCGCCTCCGGTGCGGTCCCCACTCCCGGGACCGCCCTGACCCCCGGTCCCTCTGGGACCGTCCCCGCGCCGCCCGAGCCGAAGCCGGGGACCGTCCCCGGCACCCCGGCGTCCCGGGCACCGGAGAGCAGCCCGGCCGGGACCGTCCCCACAGTTCCTGCCGCACCCGCCCCGAGGGTGCACGCCGCGCCCCCCGCCGTCCCCGCGGCGGCGCTCCCGGCAACCGAACCCGGTTCCGGGGACGGGGCCGGACCGGTCCCCAACCTCACCGCAGCGTCCCGGCCGGGCGATGCCGCCGCAGCCGGCCGGGTGAGCGCGGCCACGGCGACCGCCCCCCACCGCGTCCCGACGCCCGCCCCGTCCCCGGTCCCGCCGGTCCCCGCCCCGGCGCAAGCCGAGGCGGCCCGTCCCCGCGACCCCGGGACCGCCACTGTGGCAACCGTCCTGCGGGCGGTCCCGGCACCGGGGACCGAGAGCGCGGGGACCGGTCCCGCGACCCGACCGGGACCGGTCCCCGCGTGGCAGGCCGGTCCCCGATCCGGGACCGAGCCGACCCCCGTCCCGGCCGCCCCCGCCGGGGACCGGCCGGGACGGGGGACCGTCCCCACGATCAACACCGCCTCCGGAACCGTCCCCGTCTCGCGGTCCCCGGTCCCCGGCACTGACCCGGGACCGGACCGCGAAGTCCGGAAGCGGCAGCTGAGCGACGACGAGCTGGAAGCGCTGCTGCCGATCGGGCGCACCGTGGCCGCCACCGCGGAGGGGCGGCTGACCCGTGAGGCCCTGCGCGCCGGCCTGAGGGCCCAGAACGTCCCGATCAACAACATCGCGCTCGGCCAGCTCCTGCGGGAGCTGAAGGACATCGAGGGCAAACCCCCGCCCTCCCGCCGCTGACCTCCCGGAATCCGCCGTCCGACCAGGCCACCATCCCACCCTAGGAACCGACTTGACCGCCAAGAGCCACACCGACGAACACCTCGCCACCGGTCTGATGGGCCTGCTGCGCGAGCAGGGCCACCTCCACAGCGCCGACGGGGCGAGCGACGGCAGCTGGATCGTCCGCCGAACCCGCAGCGGTCCGCAGTTCGTGCTGGAGTCGCCGCTGGAGGCGATCGAGTATGCCGTCGAGCTGCTCGTCGACCACCAGCTGGAGGCCGCGTCGGGTCGGTGAAGTCGGTTGTCGTGCAAGCGACTTGGCCGCCCGCAATCGGGGCGGGGACCGGCACCCACGGCGCAGCAAGCTATCGCCTGGGGCAGCCCTACGGGCCGCCCCAGGCACTTGCCCTCGCCCCAACGGGGGGCGAGGGACCTGGGTGGAGTCGGGCGGGGGGGCGCGACGCCACCCAGGAACCCAGTCTCTTATAAACATCTGTCGCTGCCGCCGGATATGGGAGTGTTGATGGGGGGGGGGGCCGGGT